>JALZCA010000229.1 GCA_030863285.1 Actinomycetota bacterium
GACGACCCACTCCGGATGCTGCGCGCGTTCCGGTTCGCGTCCGAGCTCGACTTCCGCATCGCGGACGACACGCTGAACGCGATCATCGAGATGAAGGGCGCCCTTGCAACGATCTCGGCGGAGCGGATCCGCGACGAGCTGTCGCGTCTCGTGCTCGGAGCGGCGCCGGGGCGCAGTCTCGCCCTGGCCGAGGAGGTCGGCTTGACCGAGTTCTTCCTGCCGGAGCTGGCGTCACTCAAGCTCGAGCAGGATCCCGTGCACCGCCATAAGGACGTCTTCACTCACACGCTGGCCGTGGTCGAACGAACCGAACCGGATCTCGAGTTGCGTCTTGCCGCCTTGCTCCACGACGTAGGCAAGCCCAAGACACGTCGGATCGGACCAGAAGGGGTCTCCTTCCATCATCACGAGGTCGTCGGGGCGAAGATCGCCGAGGCGCGCTTACGCGAGCTTCGGTATCCCAACGAGGTCGTGGCCCGAGTCGTCGAGGCGATCCGGCTGCACCATAGGTTCCACACGTACCGGCTTGGGTGGAACGACTCGGCCGTCCGCCGTTACGTTCGAGACGCGGGGGCCATCCTCCCGCTCGTGAACGATCTCGTGCGGGCGGACTGCACGACGCGCAACGCCGACAAAGCGCGTCGTCTCGCCCAGCGGATGGACGAGCTCGAGGCGCGCATCGCGCAACTGGCCCAGGAAGAAGAGATCGCAAAGATCAGGCCGCAGCTTGACGGTCACCAGGTGATGTCCTACCTCGGCCGACCGGGAGGGCCCCTTATTGGGAAAGCAATGGACTTCCTGCTCGAGGTCCGGCTCGACGAGGGGCCGTTGTCCGAAGACGAGATCTACGCTCGTCTGGACGCGTGGGCGCGCGACAACGGGATCGAACCCGCCGGGGTGAAGGTCCCGCCAAAGGTGAAGAAAAAGAACACCGCGGAAACGAAGCCGGACGGAGGGTGAGCGCGAGGGACCATCCGGGCGATCCTTACTTCGGCGAGGTTGGTGATTTCCTCGGACGCTCCTATCTGCGTTACAGCTTCACGAAGGGGACGGATCAAGAGGTTGCATTTCTCCTCGACGTCCTTCAACTGCGACGCGGGCAACGCGTCCTCGACGTCGGGTGCGGCCCCGGACGTCATGCGGTTGCGCTTGCGCACGCGGGTCTGGCCGTCACCGGCGTCGACGTGTCGTCGCGCTTCTTAGAGATCGCGGCCGAGGCGGCGCGCGCAGCGGGCGTTTCCGCCTCTTTCTTCGAGGTGGACGCTCGTCGCATGCCCTTCGACGACGAGTTCGATGCGGTGGTCTCGATATGTCAGGGCGCGTTCGGCTTGATGGGCGGCGACGACTCGCTCGTCCTTCGCCGTATGGCCGAGGCGCTCAAGCCCGGCGGGACCCTCGTGGTTACCGCCTTCAGTTCCCTGTTCGAAGCCGCCCATCGGCGACCCGAAGCGAGCTTCGACGCCGACGCGGGCGTCGTGCACGAAAAGACGACGATCAAGGATGAAACCGGGGCAGAGAAGGAAGTCGAACTGTGGACCGGCGTCTATACGCCGCGCGAGTTGCGCTTGCTTGCAATCGGCGTCGGGCTCATTCCCGAACACGTCTGGTCCGTGGAGCCCGGTGACTTCGCTCGGCGCCCACCGGACCTCGAACACGCGGAGTTCATGCTCGTCGCGCGCAAACCCCCCGCGCGCTGACATCGGAGGAGCCTCGAACCGCGACTTCGTTACCGGGCGGCTTGCTCCATGGTGCGGGTGCCCCGGGGCATGATCGACGCCAATCCGGCGGCAAGGGCGAGCGTCACGAGTCCGGTGAACGTCAGCACCCCGCGCAGACGGAACGAGTCTGCGGCGAGGATGACGAGCGCGGCAGCCACCGTTGCGAGGTTGTAGAGGATGTCGTAGAGCGCGAAGGCTCGACCGCGGTACTCGTCGGGGAGCGACTCCTGCAACTGCGCGTCGACCGCCACCTTCGTGATGAAGCCGCCGTAGCCTCCGATGAAGGTGAGCGCGAGCACGGCCCTCACGTCGTAGATCCCTCCCAGGGTGATGATCCCCGCGGCCGAGACCACGTACCCGGCGAGGATCAACTCCACCTCGCGGAACCGCCGACCCAGAACCGGAGCCGTCGTCGCCCCCAGGAACGCACCGGCCCCCGCGGCCCCCAGCGCGAGGGCGCTCGCGGCGAGACGCCCGTAACGATCGCCAGCGTCGGGGAATTCGGTCTTGATGACGAGGATCGCTCCGATGACGACGATCATCGCGATCGTCCGCAAGAAAAAGATCCCCAGCAACGCAAATCGTGCCGGCGCCCGACGCGCTATCGCCTTGATCCCATCGAGCAAGTCCCGCGCCACTTGCACGATCGCCTCACGTAGGTTGGCCGCGTGTGGGTCGTCGTGATCGAGCGACCTGGAGATGCGCGCCGCCACTAGTCCTGACGCTGCGTACAGGAGCCCGGCAACTATGAAGGACGGTTTGGTTCCGAACGCGCCTGCCCCCAAGACTCCGACGACGCCGCCGAGGAGGGCTGACACCATGCCGCCACCGCTGGACAAAGCGTTGGCTCGTAACAGGTGATGCTCGTGGGCAACGACAGGCAAACTCGCGCCCTTCGCGGTGAGGAACAGACGTCCCGCCCCCAACAAGAGGAACACTGCGGCATACAACTCCGAGTCGTCCGGAGCGGCCAGTGCCCATAACGGGAAGGCGATGAGTAGGGCCGCTCGTCCGTAGCTCGTCCACGCAAGGATGTTGCGCCTCGGCCAGCGATCGACGAATACTCCGAGGAAGGGCGCGACGAACGAGTACGGGAGCAGCGTCAGCGCGGCTATCGCGAGGATGCGCCCGGGGGTTCCCTGGCTGAAGGGGTCGAGGACGAGGACTTCGAACGCGACCGCCTGCGCGAACCCATCGGCTGCTTGGGCAATGAATTGCGCGCCGAGCAGCCGCGTGAAGTCGGGGTCGGCCTTCCCGGCTAGGAAGCGAGCCATCTAGAGCGGCCCGCCGGCGTTGCTACGGCCGGCGGCGGAGCGCCTCCATGTCCAACGCGATCGAACCTTCGAGATGCCCATTCGAGACGGGGGCCGTGTCCGGGTCGTCGCCCCGGATGAAGGCCTCGACCATTTGGTGCGCCTCGGTGTCGAGGTATTGCACCGGCGGCGACTTCATGAAGTATGCGCTGGGACCCAGAAGCGGGCCCCCGATGCCGCGATCCAGACCCAGCTTTGCGCAGCGGACTGCGTCGATGACCACGCCGGCGGAGTTCGGCGAGTCCCATACCTCGAGCTTGAGCTCCATCGAGATCGGCACGTCGCCGAACTCGCGGCCCTCGATACGGATGTAGGCCCACTTACGGTCGTTGAGCCACGGGACGTGATCCGAGGGACCGATGTGGATGTCGCTGGGGTCGATGCCGTTGGCGATCTGCGACGTGACGGCCTGCGTCTTCGAGATCTTCTTCGACTTCAGACGCTCGCGCTCGAGCATGTTCTTGAAGTCCATGTTCCCGCCGAAGTTCAACTGATAGGTGCGATCGATGATCACGCCGCGATCTTCGAACAGACGAGAGAGGACGCGGTGCGAGATCGTCGCCCCGACCTGGCTCTTGATGTCGTCACCGATGATCGGGACGCGTTTGCGGGTGAAGCGCTGAGCCCACTCCTCGTTCGTCGCGATGAAGACGGGCATGCAGTTGATGTAAGCGACTCCGGCCTCGAGAGCTTGTTCCGCATAGAAGCGAGCGGCTTGCTCGGAGCCGACGGGGAGGTAGTTGATGAGAACGTCGGTCTGCGTGTCCCGCAGGGTCTGGGCTACGTCCGCCGGTGGCATGTCGGATTCCGTGACGATCTCTTGGTAGTACTGCCCGAGACCGTCGTAGGTGTGGCCGCGCGCGACCTTCACGCCGGTCGACGGGACATCTGAGAACTTGATGGTGTTGTTTGGCTCGACAAAGATCGCCTCGGCGAGGTCGAGGCCGACCTTGTCGGCGTCCACGTCGAAGGCACAGGAGAACTCGACGTCGGAGACGTGGTAGTCGCCCATCTGGACGTGCATCAGTCCGGGCACCTTCTCGTCACTGAGGGCCTTCGAGTAGTACTCGATTCCCTGCACCAATGACGAAGCGCAGTTCCCGACGCCAACTATCCCAACTCGTACCTTCGACATTTGCTCCCCCTTCTTGTGAGCGGTAGAGGACGCCTCTACGTGTGGACTTGGTCGGAGGGCGTCCTCTTAGGTGCGCGCTCCTTGTTGATCAACTCGTCGATCCAGGCGATATCGCTCTCGGTCGCGGCCATGTCGTGGCTTTGCAACGAGAGCGCGTACGTGTCCATGCGCTCGCGGTAGTTCAAGAGGTTGGTCTTGAACTGCGCGAGCTTCTCCTGGAGGTAAGCACGCCGGCGCTCGAGCAACGCAACGCGTTTCTCGGGCTGCAGGTAGCGGAAGAAGGCGAGTTTCAGCGTGAAGTGCTCGGTGTCGATCGCGGGCCCGGTCTCTTCGAGCATGCGCCGGAACGTCTCGTCGCCCAGCGGAGTGATCCGGTAGACCGTCTTGCGCCTCCCGCCCGTATTGCGCGTCGTCGTCCGTGACGACGCCCGGCTTCGAGTCCGCCGCGGCTTGGCGTCGTCGGCGACCTTTTCGACGGCCCCCACCTTCGCAAGACGCCGCAGCGTCGGGTACAACGAGCCCCAGGACACGCCCCAGAAGGGGCCGAGCATTGCCCCCAGTTCCTTGCGGAGCTCGTAGCCGTGCATCGAGCGCTCCTTGAGGAGGCCCAACACGGGGAGCTCCAACATCCCTGCTTGCTTCACGATCGCTCCTCCGGCGGATCTGGTAGACGTATGGGCGACGTATCGGGCCGATATGTCGGCCCGATATATCGGACGAATATATCGGGACGATATATCAAGTCGATACATTCTGCCATGCGGCGGGCGGCTCCTCCGCCGTCCGGGGCAGCGGGCGCGTCGCCGGACCGCCCTTGCTCACGGTTCGCCACCCTCCCCCGCCTCGGAGCGGAGACGTTTACCATTCGCCCATGGCCCTGTCCGGAACCTCCTTCGATCCCGCTCGGCCCCCGCGCTCTTCGGGCCCCACGGTCGACTACGGACTTGCCCGCCGCTCGGTTCTGGCGGCAGTCCGCCGCGGGACGATGGCGACCTCGGACGTGTGCGACGCGCATCCCGAGCTCATTCGCGCGGCGAAGCACATCGGCCATGTTCGTGACGACGCGTGCCCGATCTGCTCGCACGAGACGATCCGGTGGGTCCAGTACGTCTACGGCGACGAGCTGAAGCGCAATAGCGGGCGAGTCGTCTACCCCGACGAGTGGCTCGCCGAGCTCGTCAGCAGCCATGACGAGTTCACTTGTTATGTCGTCGAGGTCTGCCTCGACTGCTCGTGGAACCATCTCGTGCGCTCGTACATGGCCGGCAGGAGGTTCCGCACCGGCCGGCGCAGAGAGCGCGGGTGAGCGCCTCCGCCCCTGCCGCGGGCGCCGCCTCCACCGACGACACCCGGCGACCGGGCGTAGTCGCGCTCTCCGTTTTCGCCCGTGTAGCCGGGTCGGTGATCGCCCTCGGCTTCCTTCTCGGGCTCGTTCCGGGTCCGCTGGCGGCAGTCATAGCGGCGGTTGCGCTCGTCAGCTTCGGGCGCGGCCTGGCCCCCGAGGCGACCCGGGCGTATCTCGGGCTCGCCGCCTTCGGGGTCGTCGCGCTGACCGCCGCCGTAGGAGCGCTGCGCTGGGGTAGCTCGTCGCTCGACGCGATCCGGGGAGCCCAGGCGGTTCTCGGCCCGACGCTGTTAATCGAGCCGCAGAACGCGGCAATCGGGGCTGGCCTCGCCGCCGCCGCCGGCGTCCTCGCCCTGAGCGTATGGCTCGGCGCGCACACGCCCGGCGGACTCATCTCGTTCGCCCTGAGTTGTGGGGAGGCGGTCGTCGTCACGCTGATGCTGGCGACCGCGTTCTGGGGGCCCGCAGTGGCGGCGCCCGGCGCCGGCGATACCGCCGAGCTTGCGAAGGACGTGGGCGCCTGGGCTCTCGTCTGTCTCGCCGCGGCGCTTCCGGCGGTCGGGCTGTCGTTCTTGTGGCGCCGACTTCCGGTTCTATGGTCCTGGGTCGCCGTCGGAGTAGCGCTTGCGGCGGCTCTCGCCGGCACGATCGTCGTTCCCGGCGTCGTCCTGTCGTGATCTCCGCGGTCCTCTTGCTCGCTCATGGCGGGCTTGGTCTTCTTGCCCTGGGATCGGCGTGGGTGCCCGTTCCCTGGCGCGGCCGCGTCCTCGTTTCCTTGTGCGTCCTCGGGGCCGGTTTCGGGATCGCGCTCGTCGTCATGAATGGGTCTCTCGAGGAATGGCGCGCCGTGGAGCTATCGGGAGTCGCGACCGTCGCGGGCGCGGCCATTGCGGCCGCGTGGCTCGTCGCCGCGGTCGTGGCGGCCCCCGAGGGGCGCGCGCTGTCCTGCGCGCTCGTCGGGATCGCCTGCTCGTCTATGGCGCTTGCGGTCATGAGCGAGTGGGTCGTCCCGGCTTTGTTGTTCTGGCTGTGTTCGAGCCTCGCCCTCGCCGGTCTCGCGTCTCACGCGCGGAGCGGGCCCTGGGTTTGGGTCGTTCTGTTTGCATCCGATGCTGCGCTGGTCGCGGCGTTGTTCGGTAACTGGGTCGACACGAGGTCGTGGGTTCTGCCGGATGCGCTGGAGGGGTGGACCTTCTACGTCTTGGTGGCGGCCGTCGCATTGCGGGCCGGCGTCGTCCCGTTGTTCGGGACGTGGAGCTTGTTGGGCCGGGCCTCGCCGGCGATCCCGTTGCTCGTCGGCGGCTCGTTCTGCATCCTTCGGGTGGCTCTGGGCGATGGCGATCCGTGGGCAGGGTCGGTGCTGTTCGTCGCCGCGCTTGCGGTCGCGCTGGTCGTCCTTTTTGCCCGTCGGCCGTGGGGCGGTATCGGCGCGGCGGCCGCGGCTCCGATCGCGACGATGCTGGGGCTCGCCGTGATCGCGCCCGCCTCGATATCTGCAGCGGGTACGGCGGCGGTCGTCACCGCGGCAGTCGCCGCCCTCTGGCTTGCGTCGAGCGAAGAAGGAGCCCCCGATCGGGTTGTCGCACTGGTTGCGCTGCCCCCCAGTCTCGGGTTCATCGCCGCAGCCATCGCGGTGGTCGCTGCCCTCGCGAACACGGTTGCGGCCGACGACACGGTCGACACGGTCTCGTGGACACTTGCGCTCGTCCTCGGGCCCCTTGCCCTCACCGCGAGCCTCGCCGTTGCAACCCGCCTCGCGGCGACCCTGCCTGCCGCGCCGGGATGGTTTGGACGACTGCGGACGCGCCAACAGAGCGCTTACGCGGTCTTGATCGTCCGCCTGCTCCTCGCGCTCTCGATCGCCGGCGCGATCCTCCCGGGGGACTGGCTCGGCATCCAGGCTGGAGTCGCCGCATGGGACGAACGCCGCGCGATCTTGTTTGGCACTGCAATCGTGCTCGCCGCCGCGGCCGCATGGTTCGCCGCTCGCCGGACGGTACCGGCGCCGACCCGCGCGCGCCCTGCCTCTTTCCGGGCGTCGGCTTGGGTCGACTCGCCGCCTACCGGGACGATTGCCGCCCGGGCGCTGACCGCCGCCTCGCTGCTCCTGGTCGTCGGCGCGATCGGCGTCGTCGGGTGGTTGACCTTCGAGGGCCTTCGCCTCGGCTTCTTGTAGCCGTCGTTTGGTGAACCGACTCTTCCGGTAATCCTCTCATTGCGGAAATCCCGGCACCTAACTCGCTTTCCTCGTTCTGCTGCCTAGACTGAGACGACATGGCACGTGACAGATCCGCAAAGAGGGCGCGTCCCAAGTCGCGCATGCAGCGGATCCTTCTCAAGATCGGATGGCTCATCCCGATCGGCGCGCTCCTGGCGGGGAGCGGCGTCCTCGTCTTCACCTACGCCTTCGCCGTCATCCCGCTGCCTCAAGAGGTCCCGCTCGAATCCGCAACGATCGTCTACGACGTCAACGGCAAGAGGATCGGCATCTATACGGGTGAGCAACGTCGCTTCCTGCTCAACGAGAACAAGCTCGACGAGCTGTTCAAGAAGGCGCCTCACATCGGCGAGGCGGTCATCTCGGCCGAGGACAAGGACTTCTACGAGCACGGCGGCGTCTCGCTGCGCGGTCTGGCTCGCGCCGCGTGGGCCAACGTCACCGGCGGCGAGATCCAGCAGGGTGGATCGACCATTTCACAGCAGTACGTGAAGAACGCCGTTCTTCAGGACCCGTCGCGCACCATCACGCGTAAGTTCAAAGAAGCGATCCTCGCGATCAAGCTCGAGCGCCGGTATTCGAAGAAGCAGATCCTCGGCTTTTACCTGAACACGATCTATCTCGGGCGCGGCGCGTACGGCATCGAGGCCGCAGCCGAGGCCTACTTCGACAAGGACGCCGTCGAGCTCGATCTTGCCGAAGCGGCGTACCTCGCAAGCATCATCCCGTCACCCGAGTCCTACCAGCCCGACGAGAACCCGCGGATGGCAAAGCAACGCCGCAACCACGTCCTCGACGTCATGGTCGAAGAGGGATATATCAGCGAGCGCAAGGCGCGCAAGGCGTCGCGCGGCAAGGTCGATGCGATCAAGGTCGACAAGGCGGCGCTCAAGCACCAGACCGCGGCCTACTTCATGGAGTGGCTGCGCGACCAATACCTCGACCCGTTGCTCGGGAGCTGTTTGTACACCTGCGGCTTGAAGGTGCACACGACACTCGACCTCGACGCCCAGGGCGCGGCCGAAGACGCGCTGGAGATGACGCACCAGGACGGCTGGCCGCAGGCCGCGCTGGTGTCGATGACTCCCAAGGGCGAGATCCGGGCGATGGTCGGAGGCAAGGACTTCACGAGCGTGAGAGCCGCGCGTGGGTTCAACTACGCGACCACTGCACCCGGCCGCCAACCCGGCTCGGCCTTCAAGCCGTTCACTTTGATGACCGCGATCAAGCAGGGCATCTCGCCGAGCTCCCGTTTCTCCGGGGCCAGCCCGGCGACGATTTCGGACCCCGACTGCTCGGACGGAATCAACCCGTGGACTCCTGAGAACTACGGCGGCAGCTCCTACGGCGTGGTCGACCTGCGCATCGCGACGGCGAACTCGATCAACACGGTCTACGCCCAGCTCATCGCGGAGACGAGTCCCGGTGCCGTTGCCGACACGGTGCGCGACTTTGGTTTCAGACCCCCGCCCGGCGAGAAGGAGATCCCGGAGCATTGCTCGATCGCTTTGGGGGGTTCGATCGACGTGACACCGCTCGAGATGGCGCGCGCCTACGCGGGTTTCAACGCGCGCGGCGTGCTTCCCGAGGTCAACCCGGTCACGTTCATCCGCGACAACGACAACAACTGCATCGAGGCCACCGGTCCGGCGAGCGTCACCGAGTCGTTCAAAGAGCTCGAGAAGGGCGAGCTCACCGAGATCGTTCCGAAGTCGTGGGCGGACTGTCCGGGAGAGAAGACCGTCCATGTCGAGGGCGAGCGTGTGGTCGAGGAGAACGAGGCGGATGTCCTGAACGACGTCATGACCAACGTCATCACCGGCGGCACTGCCGCGTCCGCAAACTTGGCCGCTTACGAGGAATCGGGCAAGACCGGGACTACGCAGGAGTACCGCGACGCGTGGTTCGCGGGGTCGGTCCCCTCCAGTGAGGAGTCTCAAGGTCTGACGACCGTCGTATGGATGGGCTATCCGCTCGAGAACCCGAAGAAGGGCCCTTCCTATACGCCGCTGATGACGTCCTGCTACGACCCGATACCGGACAAGTGCCGCCCGGTCGGCGGGATCAGCGTCACCGGGGGCTCTTATCCGGCGCAGATGTGGGCGGCTTACATGACCCAGGCGGTCGAGATCCTCGACATTCAGCCGGCGTACTATCCGACCCCGGCCGACCTCGGCAGCAACGTCATCAACTCACCTCCACCGACTACCGATCCGACCCCCACGTACGCGCCACCTCCCCCGACGAGCGCGCCTCCTCCGGAGGAGCCGAGCGAGGAGCCGAGCAAGTCCGAGCCTCCTCCGCCGCCGCCTCCGCCGACGACGAGTCGCCCGCCGCCGCCTCCGCCGACGACGAGCGAGCCCCCGTCTCCCCCGCCGACGTCGCCTCCCTCGACGGGTCGACCGCGGGGCAATAGCGGGGCCCGGAGATAGCGACAGAGCGCACGGGGCGGCCCCGTTCCGGCCTGACCCCCGCCGCCCTCGCGGTCGCCGTGTGCGCGGTCACCCTGTTGGGCGGCTACTTCCTGAAGGCGAGGTGCTCGGCCCCCGACGCGAACCAGTACCGGGACCTCTGCTACAACGACATCCAGCCCCTTTACGGGATCCGCGGCGTGCAAGAAGGGACGTTTCCGTACGTCGACGGGCGCCTCGAGGATGGCGAGCTCGTCGACGGCGCGATCGAGTACCCGGTTCTCACCGGCGTCTTCATGTGGTTTGCCGGGCGTCTCACGTCGGCCGACCACACCCAGTACCTCACGGTGACCGCGTTGCTGCTGGCGCCCTTCGGACTGCTGAGCGCGCACTTGCTCGGTCGCCTGTCGGGACGACGCGCCCTGCTGTTCGCCGCGGCTCCGGCGATCGTCCTCTACGCGTTCCACAACTGGGATCTGCTCGCGGTGGCGGCCGTGGTGGGTGGCTTGTGGGCGTGGCGTTCGCGCCACTTCGAGTGGGCCGCGGTCCTCTTTGCAATCGGTGCCGCGCTGAAGATGTATCCCGCGCTGTTCCTGGTGCCTCTCGCGCTTTATCGCTGGCGGGAAGGCGACCGGCGCGGCGCGATCTCCGCGTTCGTCGTGGGGGCCGCGACGTTCGTCGCGATCAACCTCCCCTTCGCGCTCGCCAACTTCGACGGGTGGTGGGCAACCTATGAGTTCCACAGCAATCGCCTGCCGAACTACGACACCATCTGGCTGCTGGGGCTGACGCCGAGTGGAAACGTGAGGTGGTCCCCGGACGTGTTCAATGTCCTCACCAGCGCGCTCATCGTTGCTTCTTTCGCGCTCGCTATCTACCTGGGATGGAAGCGCTCGGTCGTCAAGGACGTCCCCTATCCGTTCCTGCAGGTATGCGGCGCGGCGCTGGTCGCGTTCTTGTTGTGGAACAAGGTCCATTCGCCGCAGTACGTGTTGTGGCTGCTGCCGTTCTTCGTCGTGTTGAGGGTCCACATCGGCTGGTGGGTCGCGTACTCCCTTGCGGACCTCGCCGTCTACGTCGGCGTCTTTCGCTGGTTCTACGACTTCGGTGCAGGCCGCACGGTCGAGGAGATGACGGGGGCCAAAGCCCTGCTGCTAGCGGGCATCTGGCTGCGTGCGCTGCTGCTGGTCGCCCTCTTCGTCGTCTTCCTCGGCGCCCGCTCGGCCCTTGGGCGTGGCGCAGACCACGCACTTTCGTCGCCGGTTCCTCCTAGGCTGGAGTGGGTCGGCGAGCGGCCGGTCTAGGGCGCCGATCCCGCCCTGTGCCGTGGCGCGTCGCTCTGGGCTGAGCAAAGAAAGGGGGTGCTAGCATCGGGGACCTGGACGGCGTGGTCGTCCATATCCCCTGCCCTACCCCGCGAGACGCTCGCGGAAGGGCCTCGGAGCCAGGGGAGCGATCGTCTCGACGATCGCCGGAATCCAAGGGCTCGAGTCCAGAGGAGGAGCTGAATGCGGGATTACGAAGCCATGGTGATCGTCGACGCGCGTCTCGAAGAGGGCGACATCCAAAAGGCCGTCGACCGCTTCGTCGGGGCGATCGGCGAGGTGGGTGGCGAAGTGGGCGGTGTCGACCGGTGGGGGATGCGCAAGTTCGCCTACGAGATCAACCATCAGAAAGAGGGCTACTACTTCGTTGCGAATTTCAAGGCACCCGAGGACGCCATCGAGCGGTTGAAGCGTCTGGTGCTCATCTCCGACGAGTTCATTCGAGGAAAGATCATCCGACCCGAGTAAGACGTGCAGGCGTAGCGATCCAAGCAGCGGTCGCTCGACGATCGCGAGGACGGAGCAGTGATCGTCTCGACGATCACGAAGAAAGAAGGAGCTAAGACATGGCATCAGACAACACGGTCACCCTCGTCGGAAACATCACGGATGACCCCGAGCTCAGGTTCACGCCGTCGGGAGCGGCCGTCGCTAACTTCACCGTCGCGGTGAACCGGCGCTTCAAGAGCGGCGACCGCTGGGAGGACAAGCTAGACGGGTTCTTCCGTTGCAGCTGCTGGCGCGAGATGGCTGAGAACGTCGCGGAGTCCCTTCAGAAGGGGTCGCGCGTGGTGGTCGTCGGACGTTTGACGCAGCGCTCGTGGGAGGACCAAGAGGGCAACAAGCGCTCGGCGGTCGAGGTCCAGGTCGACGAAGTCGGCCCGTCTCTTCGCTGGGCGACTGCCGCGATACAGAAGTCACAGCGCACGAGTGGTGGCGGCGGCGCGAGCGAAACGGGGGGTGGCGCGGACTGGAGCAGCCCGGCCCCCGTAGGGAGCCAACCGCCCGCCGAGGGAGGTTTCTAGTTGGCACGCGACCGCAGAGGCTCGAAGAAGCCGCCGTCGAAGAAGACGACGCTTCGCAAGGGCAAGAAGAAGTATTGCCAGTTCTGCGCGGACCAGGCGAAGTACGTCGACTACAAAGACATCGCGTTGCTGCGCAAGTTCCTCAGCGAGCGCGGCAAGATCCGGGCGCGCCGCGTGACCGGCAACTGCCCCCAGCACCAACGACTCGTTGCGACGGCGGTGAAGAACGCTCGCGAGATGGCGCTGCTGCCATTCTCGGCGCCGCAGACCGGAGGCGGCGGCCGACGGGATCGGGGCGACCGATGAAGGTCATCCTCTCGGACGACGTCGAGAAGCTCGGCCGTAAGGGCGACGTCGTCACCGTTGCAGACGGCTTCGCGCGCAACTACCTCATCCCGAAGGGGCTCGCTCTCTTCGCCAACAAAGGGGCCCTCCGCCAGGCCGAGCAGATGCGGCGCTCGCGCGAAGAGCGTGAGCGCAAGATCAAAGAGGAGGCCGCCGCGCGCGTAGGTCGACTCGGAGCGTCGCCCGTGTACATCTCGGCCCGCGCAGGCGAGGAGGGGCGTTTGTTCGGCTCGGTGACCAAGGCCGACGTCGCCCGGGCCATCCAGGAGCAGCTCGGCGAGGACGTGGATCGTCACCTCGTGCGGCTCGACGATCCGATCCGGACGCTCGGGACCCACACGGTCGAGATCCATCTCCACGAGGAGGTCAACGCGATGGTGACCGTCGAGGTCATCGCGCACGAGGAAGAGGCCGAGTGATCGTCAGGCGACTGCTCGCGCTTTACGTTCTCGCTGCCGTCGCGACGCGAATAGCCGAGGGGGCTGATTCGCTGGCGTGCCGATGCCGCGCAGCCTGCTGGTGCAAACGACCCGGATTGAGCCTCTTCCGGTGGGTCTTCCCGATAGGCCACCGATAACGCCCCTCACGCCGATAGTCCCCACCTTTTCACGCGTAATCCACAACTTGCAGGTCTTGTCCTCCACAAGGTCGCATCCGTAACGTCTCTTCGGGTCGGCGTCCTCCACCCCGGTGCGCCGGCTCCTTCCCGGGAAAGACGGCTCGACGGAGTTGTCACAGCCCATCATTAGGTTCGTTTCGTCGCACCACGAGCCAGGAGACGCGTTGGCGCAAAGAGCACCGGTTCGCGAGGTCCGCCTCAACCGCATACCGCCGCACAACCTCGATGCCGAGCAGTCGGTTCTCGGAGCCATGCTGGAATCCAAAGAGGCGATCGCCAACGTCATCGAGATCCTCCAGCCGGACGCGTTCTACAAGCCCGCCCATGCTCAGGTCTACGAGGTGATTCTCGACCTCTACGGACGCGGCGAGCCGGCCGATGCGATCACGGTCGCCGACGAGCTCGGCCGGCGCGGGATCCTCGACCAGATCGGCGGCAAGCCCTACATTCACGGTCTCCTCGAGGCGTACCCCACGGCGGGATCGGCCCGGCACTATGCCCGGATCATCGACGAGCACGCGCTCTTGCGCAGGCTCATCGAAGCCGGCAACGAGGTCCAGGAGATCGGGTTCTCGCTCCCCGAAGACGTCGCCGCCGCGGTCGACCAAGCCGAAGAGCTCGTCTACCAGGTTGGCGACCGCCGCCTGCGCGACGACATACACCCGATCCGCGGCCTCCTCACCGAGAACATGGAGGCAATCGAAACGCTCTACGAGCGCGGCGAGCACATCACGGGACTTGGCTCCGGCTTCCCGGATCTCGACGACATGACGGCAGGGTTCCAGACGTCCAACCTCGTCGTCATCGCGGCGCGGCCTTCGATGGGCAAGAGCGCGTTGATGGGAGACTTCGCCCTGCACGCGGCGCTGCGCCACAAGCAACCGGTCGTCTTCTTCAGCCTCGAAATGTCGCGCAACGAGGTCGTCCAACGCTTTTTGTCGTCCGAGGCGCGCGTCGACTCACAGCGGATCCGACGCGGTTCGTTACAGGAGCAGGACTGGACTCGGCTGTCGGCGGCGCTGGGGCGCTTGGCTGAGGCACCCATCTTCATCGACGACTCAGCGAACATCACCTTGATGGAGATGCGCGCCAAGTGCAGACGCCTCAAGGCGCGACACGGCCTTGGCCTCGTGATCGTCGACTACCTCCAGCTGATGCAGGGACCGACTCGCTCGGAGAACCGCCAGCAGGAGGTCTCGGACATCTCACGCAACCTCAAGATCCTGGCGCGCGAGCTCGAGGTGCCGGTCATCTGCGCGTCGCAGCTCAACCGCGGCGTCGAGTACCGCGCCGACAAACGCCCGCTGCTCGCCGACTTGCGCGAGTCCGGTGCGATCGAGCAGGACTCGGACCTCGTGATGCTCCTCTACCGCGACGAGGTCTACAACCGAGACACTGAGGCGCGCGGCGAGGCCGAGCTCATCCTCGCCAAGCACCGCAATGGGCCGACCGGAACGGTGCGGCTCGCGTTCATGAACCAGTACACGAAGTTCGCGTCGATAGCGAAGGGGCCGGCCGGCTGACGCAGCCCGTCTCGGTTCGACGCCTGCGCGCGATCCATCGCCGGTTGAAGAAGGCGCAGGGCGAGTTCACGCCCAAGAAGCAGATGCCGATCATCGACGAGGTCGTGATGACCGTCTTGTCGCAGCACACCTCGGACGTCAATTCCAGTCGCGCCTTCCGCGGGTTGCGAGAACGCTTCGACACCTGGGAGGGCGTGCTGCACGCGCCGACCGACGAGGTTGCGGACTCCATTCGGTCTGGGGGTATCGCGCAGGTCAAAGCCGCGCGCATCCAGCAGATCCTCAGCGAGATCGAAAAGCGTGAGGGACGTCTCGACTTGGCTCGGCTGTCGCAACTGCCCGACCACGAGGTGAACGACTATCTCTGTTCTCTTCCCGGAGTCGGTCCGAAGACCGCCGCGTGCGTGTTGCTCTTCTCGATGAACAGGCCCGCGTTCCCCGTCGACACCCACGTCCACCGCGTGACGAAGCGTCTCGGGTTCATCGGCGAGAAGACGACCGCCGAGAAGGCACAGCGTTTGCTGGAGCCCCGCATCCCTCCGGAGCTTCGTTACGAGATGCACATGCAGCTCATCCGCCACGGGCGCGAGGTCTGCAAGCCCGGAGTTCCGCTGTGCACCGATTGCGTGCTGCTCGACCTCTGCGAGGCCGGGCCCCGCCTGCTGCGTGCAGGGCAGGCGCGCTAGCCGGCGAGAGCAAGCTCCTGGACCGGACGGTCAACGAGTTTGAGACATACCCTCACGGGAAGGACGCGAGATGGTCTGACAACGTCTCATCCCCGTTCTCCTGGGCGGGGCACATCGAGCT
>JALZCA010000004.1 GCA_030863285.1 Actinomycetota bacterium
GGTGGTGAGGAGCCGGCCGGACGGCCGCAGTCCGCCGCTGGCGGGTTGAGGAAAGTCCGGACTCCACAGGGCAGGACGCTGGGGAAAATCCCAGGCGGGGCGACCCGCGGCAAGTGCAACAGAAAGTAGACCGCCTCGGCTCGCCGAGGTAAGGGTGAAAGGGTGAGGTAAGAGCTCACCGGCGCGGCGGGTGACCGTCGCGGCCAGGTAAACCCCGTCCGGAGCAAGGCCAAGCAGGAGGTAAGGGTTGCCCGCCCGCTTCGACGATCGGCATGCCGGTCGAAGCGCCTCCGGGTAGGCCGCACGAGGCGAACGGCAACGTTCGTCCCAGATGGATGGCCGTCGATTACAGAATCCGGCTTACAGGCCGGCTCCTCACTTTTTGTTCTCGCTATCGTCGAGACGATCGCTGGCTGGGCTCGATATATGCCTAGGCCGGCAACCCCGCTGCGTTCCGAGGCAGCCAAAACGAGAACGTCGATCCGGCCCCCGGCTTGGTGTCCACCCAGATCCGGCCCCCGTGTTTCTCGACGAGAGCCTTCGAGAGGTAGAGGCCGAGGCCCGACCCGGGCTGCGAGTTGCCGGTGCGCGCGATGCGCGTAAAGCGCTGGAACAAGCGCCCGACCTCCTCTTCGGTCATCCCCGGCCCCTGGTCGGTCACGGAGACGCGAACGCCGTCCTCTTCGGGCACGACCTCTACAGATACCTGCGCGCCCTCCGGCGAGAACTTGACCGCGTTCGACAAGAGGTTGAGCATCACTTGCTTGATGCGGTCGCGGTCGGCCACGACCGTCGTGTCCGTCTCCGCGAGCACGAGCCTGGTCCGGTCCGCGCCTCCCGCGTCTTGGATCGACTCCTGCACCAAGAGCGCGACATCGACCTTGGCGGGGATGAGCGAGACGAGACCCTGGTCGATCGACTCGACGTCGAGAACCTCGGACACGAGCTTCGTCAACCTGCGCGCCTCGCGCCCGAGTGTGTCGATGAGATCCTTGCGGTTCTCTGTCGACATCTGGTCGAACCTTTTCTGGAGCAGGTCCGAGATCCCGGCAACCACCGTCATCGGCGAGCGCAGCTCGTGCGACACCATCGAGACGAAGTCGCGCCTTAACTCGTCGAGTCGGGCCAGCTCGTCCGCTGTCTCTACCGCGCGCGCGTAGAGATCCGCGTGGTGGAGAGCGGTCGCTACCTCGCCCGCGGCCCCTTCGATGAGCTCGATGTCGGCCTCGCTCCAGCGTCGTGGCTGGGTGCAGTGGAAGACGACGACGCCGAGCAACTCGTCGCCCCATTCCAGCGGCGATGCGAGTGCGGCGCGTGCGCCGATGGCGAGAAGATCCTCGCGCGACCCGGGCACGTCGGCCCCGTCGAGCCTCTCGTCATGCTCGATGTCGTTGCTCCACTGCGTCATACGAGTCATCGCGGCCATGCTCGCGATCGGGTAGTGACGATCTGGATCGTCGATGATGCGGGGCGAGCCGGGTTCGCTCCAGACGTACTCGATGGCTCCGAGGGTCGCGTGACCGGGAGGGTCGCTAAGCCGTATGTAACAGCGGCTCGCACCTGCGGCGCGCCCCAGTTCCTCGACCGCCGCTTCCAGGACCTGTCCCGTGTCGAGGGATCGACGGATGCGCGACGCGAGGCTCTGCAAAAGGTCGGAGTTGCGGGCGCGCTCGGCCTCCGCCTGGAACAGGCGCGCGTTCAATATGCCGACTGCGGCGAGCGCGCCCAGTGCGGCGACCGTGTCCTCATCGGCTTCCGAGAACGGTCCCTGCGCCGCCTCCTTCGTGAGGTAAAGCGCGCCGACCATCTCTCCTCGCTCCTGCAGGGGCACGCCCAAGAACGCCTTCATGTCGGCATGCTCGTAGGGGTAGCCGACGGATGCGGGATGGTCCTCGATCGAGGCGCAACGAACGGTCTCGCGCTGAGACACGATGTGCCCGATCAAGCCCTCACCGCGCGGCGGGTGTGGCAGTTCCGCGACTTGCTCGGGCGTCATCCCGCGGTGCAAGAACTTGTCGAGGTTCCCGGCGGAGTCGAGCGTCAGGGCGGCTCCATAACGGGCGCCGGTCAACTCCATCGAGCGTTGGACGATCGTGAGCAGCACTTGGTCGATGTCGAGGTTGTTCGTGAGTTGCACGCCGATGTCGAGAAAGGACCTGAGAACGCCCTGGAGGTCTCGGTTCCGATGCACGTTTGGCTCCTGTGTCTCCGGCCGGGTCGACGCGCCTGACGTCGCATCTTGCCGCAGCAGCATGCTGCGCGTGCGCGGCCATTGTTCGGCATGCTCTGTTCCTAAAGGCGGCATCGATCCCACCCTCTAGGCTTCAAGGCACGCGATCGAAAATCCTTCCCAGGAGGTGCCTTTTGGACAAAAAGGTTGTGTCTAGCGAGCAAGCTCCCGAGGCCATCGGTCCCTATTCGCAGGCCGTCACCACGGGCGAGACCATCTATTGCTCGGGGCAGGTCCCGCTCGATCCCGCGTCCGGCGAGCTGGTAGAGGGATCGGTGGCAGACCAGACGCGTCGCTGCATGGAGAACCTTCGCGCCGTCCTCGAAGCCGGCGGGTCGAGCTTCGACAAGGTCGTGAAGGTGACCGCGTACCTGACCGACATGAACGACTTCCCGGAATTCAACGATGCGTACGGCGAGTACTTTCCGCAGGATCCGCCCGCGCGCGCCACGGTCGGCGTCGCCGCCGAAGGCGGAGGCAGGGTCCTACGCCTGCTGCAGACCGGTCGGGTCCAGCAGTACGC
>JALZCA010000025.1 GCA_030863285.1 Actinomycetota bacterium
TCGCAGGGGCACCCCCGGTCGCCAAGGCACCGAACGTGACCGACAAGGTGCGCGTCGAAGGCGTCCAGGTAAGCGAGCTGCGTCCCGCCCCCGCTCCGGCGAAGGTCGCGTCTCCGAGAACGAACCCCGGCCCCCCGAGGTCCACCGTTCCGAAATTGAAGGCGCCGCCGCACGTTCCGGGCGCCGCCGCGATCGTGACGGTGTCGTTACCAAGCAACGAGGCGTTGTTGTTCACCCGGATCGTCAGCGCATTGTCCGTGTTGAGAGACTGGTTCGTGGTGTCTCCCGCCCATGTCGAGCACAAAGAAGCGACGTCGAGCGCCTCCGAGTAAGTGACTTGGAAGCTATCGCCCTGCGCGATCCGCCCGCGACCTGCGTTCCCGCCGGCGTTCGTCGTGGTGAGTGATGTAGGCGTGGGGGCCGGTACGGCGACGTTGATCGCCGCGCTTGCGCTCTCGCCGGATCCGTCCACCGCGTAGACCGTGCGGGGGCCGTTGCCCGTGCCCTTCGGAAGTGTGACGCTGAACGAAGCTGCCCCCGAGTTCGGAATCGTGGGCGGCGTCGTGTTCGAGGTGAGGGTCGTACCCGTCGTTGGATCGTCGAGCCTGAAGATCACCGATTTCCCGGTCCGGAACCCCGAGATCGATCCGTTCAAGACGGCAGGGAGCGACGCTACCGTCGTAGGCGAGGTGAACGCCAGCGCAGGAGCGGCGACCCTCGCCGTGACGCTCCTGGGTGACTCGGCACCCGTCCAGTTCCCGTGGCGCGGCGTGATCGTGTAACGCCAGTCCCCCGGAGGCGCGGCGGCCTCCGTGCACGACAATCCCGTGACGAAGGACTCGCAGCCGAACCCGATGCCCTGCACGACGCCGGACGTGTTGTAGCGGGCGACGCGATAGTCCTGCACGTCGGTGCCGTCCGGAAACGCGGCCTTCGACCAAGTGACGGTGACGTTCCTTCCGGCCACGTTCACCGAGGGCGCCGCGACCAATGGCATCGAACGAGCTTTGCCGTAACCCTCCCCGGCGGAATCAATGAGCCATCCAGCCGCCGCGGGCAGCGCCAACGCCGAGACCGACGCGACGATGAACCAGGCGACGAGGACTCGCCGCATCATCGCGCCTTCCTCGCTTCACCCTGGAACTTGAGGGGCCACCGAGCGCTCTGACATGCGGAGGGGGCGGTCGGCTTGAGCCGAATCGGGTAGAGAGTGGTCGCGCGCCCACGCGCGGGCACCCGCACCGAGACCTTCTTCTTTCTGGCGACCTCGAGCACGTTCGCGACGCAACCAGGCTTCGATGACGTGGACGCCCGCACGGACAACGACGTGACCTTGATCGTGTAGGGATGAGGATTGGTCAGACGCAGGCGTAGTGCTCCGGCTGCGCCAGGCGTCATGCCGGTTGCCTTTCCACGGATCTTGAAGCTCGTCGCCGCGGCTGCCGCGGTGCTCCCCTCCGGTCGGACGCTCTTCGACCGCGCCGCCACGAAGGCGAACGCGCTCGGCGCCACTACGAGTGCGCACAAAGACACGGCTATGAGAGAGCGAACCAGCGGCCTGGCCGCCGAATCGCGAAACGGTCGCATACGTAGGCTCCTCTAAGGATCCGCGGTCGGGCACCGGGCGCGGCAGCCGCCGCGCGGTGTTCGGCCCTAGCTGCTCGCCGTGAAGGTGACCGGGACCGAGAAGACCGCTCCCTGACACGCGTTCACCGACTGATTGCTCATTGCGACGGCGTTGTCGAGCGTGAGCGTCAGCGAGCCATTGGCCGGAACGACGTTGTCGGCGTTGAGTGTCTGGGCCGCGAACGAGACGCCGGTCTGCTTCGAGGAATCATCGCCTACGTCCGTGCAGTTCGGGTTGTCCGACGAGACGGGGCCGTCGGCGGCGACTCGGGTTAGCGTGACGGGGAAGGGGTTCGGGTTATTGACCTTGACCTTCACGTCGCCGGTTGCGCCCGGATACAGCTGATCGGTACTGGTCGCCCCGAGGTCGTCGGTGGTAAGAGCCTGCGCCTGCTTGGCCTTTGCGTAACCCGACCCGCTCCCGGGTACGACCCAAGCGGCGAACACGATGCTTCCTGCGAGGACAATCGCGGTCGATCCAGCGATCGTCAACAGCCTTCTGCGTGGCTTCTTCATCCTCTTCTCCTTACAGCCAATGACCACCCCACACGGGGTTCCGTCCCTGATTCAGAAGTCGGGCGCTCCCGGCACTTCTTCAGTGCGTCTTTTACGTATTTTGGTAAATGGCCTCTGACCTGGTGCTTTGCGCCTCAATCAGCCCATTAGTGGGGGTTAACAACCGAGTTGCCTCTTTGGGATATCTCCGTTACAGAGGCCTCACACGTGAGCCGAGACGGTGATCCGTATGAAGCCAGGGGTCGAACTTGAATGACTGGTCCGCGAAACAGCGCGAAGTTCGTGTCTGTGCCGGGGCGTAAACAGACCTGACGGTCAAGTAACGATTCGCTACCGTCTTGGTCCAAGAGAACACGCAGCGCTGAAACCAGGAGGTCATCCGATGACGACGCTGATGGAGCTGTCGAATAAGGGCTTGATCGACAACCTGTCCGAGCCCCACCTGACCGATAAGGGACGCGAGTGGCTGCGAACGCTTGCGGACCTCGAGACCGACGAGATCGTGGACAACGGCGAAGCGGCCGCCGACCTCGTGCTCTCGACGAACGGGATCTTCCGCTAGACGGCCGCTCGCTCGACAGGAAACAACAGGCCCGGCTCGAGAGCCGGGCCTTCTTCATGGAGTCGTTTTTATTGCGGCGTCAGCGTTCCCTGCATGTCCGGGTGGATGACGCAGACAAAGGGCATGTCCGAGTCCGGCATCGTGAAACTCAGCTTGGCCGTGTCGCCGCCCGCGACGCTGCCGGTGTCGCACTCCAGGTCCGTGATCGTGAACGTATGCGGGACGTCGTCGTCGTTGGTGAACTCGACCGTCACCTGCTCTCCGGCGGCCGCCGCGAGTTCGGACGGCTGGAACTGGAACTGGGAAGCCACGAGCTTCACGGCCTCGCCTCCCGAGCCGCCACACTTCCCGGAGGTCGCTGCGTCGGTGTTCTCATCGGTCGGCTGCTCGTTCTCGGGAATCTCCCCCGCTGCGGGATCACCACCCCCGCCGTCTGAGCCCCCTCCGCAAGCGCCCAACACGAGCGCGGCCGCAAAGACGCCTGCCACCAGCCGGAAGTGCAACCTCGCACGATTCACCCAAGCCCCTTTCGTCGATCCGGAGGGTCGCCTCCGAGAATAGAGGTCACCGGGACCGGCGCACTCCATCGCGACCCTCGCCTAGACGCCGCCACGGGAGGAAGACGCCCAACCACGTGGAAACCCTAAGGGCAGGAGCACGACCCCAGCGAGAACAAGACGAGACGGGGAGGATGGGATGCGCCGCGTTGGATGGGCCGGTCTCGCCGTCGTCGTCCTGCTGGGGATAGCCGGGACGACCGACCGCGCGGCCGCCGCCGGTACCCGTGCCGAGAGGCGCGTCGAGCCGGTCGTGCTAACCGGCGCGCAGCTCCCGCGCTGGTCGCGGCTCCCCGCCGAGGGGGCCGCCGCTCCGCACAATCCCTCCAGTGGCGTCAGGGACGCGCACAACGGGACGCTCACGGTCCCGCCGGACGCGCGAGCGGGCGCGCCCATAGATCAGATCGCCGCGTACTCCTGGCGTGACGGGAGCTGGGTCGAGGTCCCGGTGCAAATAGACGAGCGCTTTCCCTATTTCCTGGCCAACTACCGCTCGGACTTCGGCGTGTACTCCGGCACCGACAAGGAGCTGACCTACGAATGGGACATCGAGTCGTGGAAGAAGACCGCCGGGCGCTGCGAAGCGGAGTATCCCGCGACCGACGAGACTCGCCTGAAGGGCTTCCCCGCTCAGGATCCCGTCACGACGTTCGACGACGACGACGAGCTCGTCTTCATGGCCTCCGACGCAGGCCAACGGGTGCCGGAAGGCTTTGCGGGTCCGCCCGGGACGACAACCGAGCGATACGCAGTGCGAGTCGACGACCCACTCGACCCGCGGGCGGTCCGCTACGTGTACCTCTTCTTGCAGGAGGGCGGCTCGAGCTTCGATGCGAGCAACGGGTACGTGTCCTACCAACGCGACGCGGATGCCGACGAATGGATCGACCGGGCGTCGTTTGCACCGAACGACCCAGAGAAACTGGGAACGTCGAACACCGGTTACGGCCCGAATCTCGAGGGCACGGTGTGCGACCCCGACGGAACCGTACGCGAGTCCAGCGACCGGTTCCCTCGCGACGGCGTCACCGTCTCGACAGACTCCTATAAGTGGTACGCCAGTGGTCGCTGGATGATCCGCTCGATGCAGGTCGCACGCCCGGGCCAGCCGGGCGTCTACGGCCCCGACCTGATCGACCGTTGGAAAGGACGGGCCTTCCAGCAAAGTCCCGCGTCGGAGATATCGCTCGTCGGTTTCGAAGACGAGCAGGTGAACTGGGAGGCGAACTCGTCGCTTCTCGGCGAGCGCATGGGCCCGGTGCGCGCCATCCGGGAGGTGTGGGGAGCGGATTCCGGCACGAACGTGACGAAGACCGAGTACTTCTACCGCGACTCGATCGCTTACAGATACCGCGTGCGCGTGCACCCGATCCCGCCGGACGGGCTGTACACCTCTTGGGACTACAACCACGACCGCGTGTCGACGTACTACAACGAATTGATGACCGAAGACGATGTCGCGCGCCCGGGCGGCGTCCCGATCGACGGCGTCAACGACGACATCGGCAACATCGACTCGGTGCCCCTCGGCGAAGAGGAGTTCGCCGCGTTCTTCGACGCGCCCGACCCGACGTTCACCAAGCCGCTGGCGATGTACAACTGGGAGCAGGTCTCGGGAAGAGACGACAACGGCTCACTCGTCTACATGTTCGAGCTCAAGAACGCGGAGGCGCTCGAGAACCCCACCGTCGTGCCCTACTACCGAGACGACGCCTGTCTCGACGACGGCACCGGCGACGATCCCTCGCCCCATCCTCACCCCGGAGATCCCTACACGGAGGAAGAGCGACGCGCGATCCCCTGCTACACCGAGGCGCCTGAGGGATACACGGGTCCGTACCGGCAGGGTGCTTTCGGGAGCCACGGAATCCACTACTTGTTCACGAACGACACCGACAACACGTTTTCGCCGGAGCGAACCACCGAGATCGACGGCCAGCAATGGCAGTGGGCCGTACCGACCGAGGCGCCGCACGCCGTCGGCGACGCCTACGCCAACACCGTGAAGGCCCCGCTCGTTGCCATCGCGCAGCACGAACCGAACAAGCCGGGCCGGTATCAGACGTCGATCGAAATCGGCGGGGACCGGTCGGGTCAGGTAAGCGACGAGGTCACGCTCAGCGCGCGCCTCACCGCCCGCGGCAGGCCGCTGGCGGGCAAGGACGTCATCTTCCAGCTCGACGGCCGCAACGTCGGTCGCGTCGCTACCGATGGCGAAGGACACGCCGCGATGCAAATCACCCTCGCCGGACCTGCCCGCACGGCAGACACGCGCGTGATCTTCCCCGGCGACGAGGAATACGGCTCGAGCGAGCAGCCCGGTCGCCTAGACGTCCTGCACGAAGACACCACCACGACGCTCGAGGTGTCACGCCGCAGAAGAATGGTGACGCTCAGGGCGGTCCTCCGAGACGCCGACTCTTCGGCCGGCCTGGCCGGCAAGACTTTGACCTTCTCGATCGACGGGCGCGAAAGAGCGGCCGCGACTACCGACGACTCGGGGGTCGCAGCGGTGAGGCTGCGCGCGAAGACGCTGAGGCGAGCGCAAACAGCCGGGGCGGTGTTCGCGGGGGACGCCGCGTATCTCGGGTCCTACGCGGAGAGCCCGCTCAGGCGCTGACCTTCTCCCGGCGCCGACTATCTCTCGGCAAAGAGAGGGTGAAGTGCTGATCGGCGGGGTAAGGGTCGTCCGCCAGGTACCCGACTCCCGCAAGGAGCCTCATGACGTCGCGCATCACCGAGGTGGCGCGGCGTGCGCTGGGCCACGAGCGCCTGCTCCCGGGTCAGAAAGAGGCGGTTGAGAGCCTCGTCGAGGGGCGCGACACGCTCGTTGTAATGCCGACCGGATCCGGCAAGTCGGCCATCTACCAGATCGCCGCCGAGATCATCGACGGTCCCACGGTCGTCGTCTCTCCTTTGATCGCGCTGCAACAGGATCAGATCGATTCAATCCAGCGCACCGACGCAGGCGAGGCAGCCGCCGCTAACTCGGCGTTGAGCGACACCGAGCGTGACGAGACGCTCGAAGCGGCGGCCGACGACGAGATCGAGTTCTTGTTCATGGCTCCCGAGCAGTTCGCGAACGACGACGTCGTGCAGAAGCTCGTCGAAGCGCAACCTTCGCTGTTCGTGGTCGACGAGGCGCACTGCATCAGCGCGTGGGGATACGACTTCCGGCCCGATTACATGCGTATCGGAGCGATGCTGGAGCACCTCGGTCATCCAACGACGCTGGCGTTGACGGCGACGGCTTCGCCTCCCGTGCGCGAGGAGATCCTCGAGCGCCTGGCAATGCGAGATCCCGCGGTGGTCGTCCGCGGCTTCGATCGTCCGAATATCTGCATGGAAGTGAAGCGGTTCGGCTCGGATGCCCACAAGCAGCGGGAGCTGGTCGAGCGCGTCGCCAACGAAAGCCCACCCGGCATCGTCTACGTCGCCACCCGCAAGAACGCCGAGGAAGTAGCGGACGCTTTGCGCGAAAGAAGTCTTCGCGCCCAGCACTATCACGCGGGCATGGCCGCGACCGCCCGCACCCAAGTCCAAGAAAGGTTTATGGCCGACGACATCGACGTAATCGTTGCGACCACCGCTTTCGGAATGGGGATCGACAAGCCCAACGTCCGCTACGTCTTCCATCTCCAGATTCCGCAGTCCATCGATAACTACTATCAGGAGTTCGGCCGCGCCGGACGTGACGGGGAGCCTGCTAAGGCGGCGCTCTTTTACAGGTCGGAGGATCTGAACCTGCGCCGCTTCTTCGCGGCGTCGGGGCGAATCGAACCGGATCAGCTTGCCGGCGTGCTCGACGAGATCGACGGGAGCGGCAAGACGGACGTCAAGGATCTCAAAGAACGCCTCGCGTTGTCCGACACGAAGCTTCAGACTGCGCTCAACTTGCTCGAGACCTCGGGTGCGATCTCGATGAGCGCAGACGGGACCGTCACGCAGGAACGCGATCTGGACCTCGAGGAGACCATCGAAGAGGTCGCGCGCAGACAAGAAACGCATCGCACCGTCGAGCAATCGCGCGTGGACATGATGCGTTCATATGCCGAGACCAAGGATTGCCGGCGCCAGTTCGTCCTGAACTACTTCGGCGAGGACTACCCCGGCCCTTGTGGCAACTGCGACAACTGCCACGAGGGCACGACCGTCGCCGACGCCGCTCAACCTTTCGCGCTCAACTCCACAGTGGTCCACCGGCAATGGGGCCGCGGACTCGTGGTGCGCTACGAGGGCGACAAGATGACCATCCTTTTCGACGAGGTCGGCTACAAGAGCCTCTCCGGACAACTCGTCGTTGACAACGACCTGCTCACTTCGGCCGAGGAGTGACGACCCGAAACGAGCCGAAGAGCAGGTCGAGGTGCAAGTAGGGTGACCGGCAGACAACCGCCTACACAGGAGCACAACCCAGATGCCCGAGGCAGTGATCGTTTCAACGGCTCGCACCCCCATCGGACGCGCGAAGAAGGGCAACCTCGCGGACGTGCGCCCGGACGACCTGATGGCTTACGCGATCCAGGCAACTCTCGAAAAGGCTCCCGGCGTCGATGCCGGCGAGATCGTCGACGTCATGGTCGGCTGTGGCTTCCCGCAAGAGCAACAGGGTATGAACCTCGGCCGCCGCGCCGCGCTGCTCGCGGGATTGCCCGACCACGTGCCGGGCACGACCGTCAACCGTTTCTGTGCGTCGTCGCTGCAAACGATCCGCATGGCTTTTCACGCGATCAAGGCGGGAGAGGGCGACGCCTTCATAGCCGGCGGAGTCGAATCCATCTCGAAAGTAGACGGATACCCCAAGGACATGGACGAGCTCCATCCGAAGCTGTTCGGTGACGACGCGGAGATCGCAAACGTCTACATCCCCATGGGGATGACGGCGGAGAACGTCGCCGGGAAGTTCGACGTTTCCAGAGAGGACATGGACAGGTTCGCGCAGCAGTCACAGGAACGCGCCGTCGCGGCGCAGCAGTCCGGGTTCTTCGAGCGGGAGATAAGCCCATACCCCAAAGAAGACGGGACGAAGGTCGAGGCAGACGACGGGCCTCGTCCCAGTTCGACCCTCGAGAAACTCGCGTCGCTTCCGCCGGCGTTCAAACCGGACGGCAAGGTCACCGCGGGCAACTCGTGTCCTCTCAACGACGGCGCCGCCGCGGTGTTGGTGATGAGCGAAGAGCGGGCGCGTCAACTCGATCTGCAACCCCGAGCGCGCATCATCGCGTCGTCCGTCTCCGGCCTGGCCCCCGAGATCATGGGCGTGGGACCAATCGAAGCGGTCCGCAAAGTGCTAAAGCAGGCCGGAATGTCGATCGACGACATCGACGTGATGGAGCTGAACGAGGCGTTCGCCGCGCAGGTGATCCCGGTTTGCCGGGAGGTCGGGGTCGACCCCTTCTCGGACAAGCTCAACCCGCACGGCGGCGCGATCGCACTGGGACATCCCTACGGGATGACCGGAGCCCGGATCATGAACACCCTCCTCAACGACCTCGAGACGAGAAACCAGACACTGGGTCTCGAGACGATGTGCGTCGGCGGCGGCCAGGGAATGGCCATGATCGTCGAGCGCCTGTCGTAAGCGTCGTCGACGCGTAGGAAAGGAGGCGGCAGTGCAAATCGGCATCATCGGCACCGGCCACGTCGGGCTCATCACCGCCGTCACCTTCGCCGAACTCGGTCACCAAGTAATCGCGACCGACAACGACGACGCCAAGGTGCAGAGCCTTCTGAACAGGAAGGCTCCGTTCTACGAGCCGGGTCTGCAGGAACTGCTGGAGTCGGGGCTCGACTCCGGAAGACTGCAGATAACGAACGATCCCGCCGGCGTCGGGCGCGGCGCCGAGGTCATCTTCATCTGCGTCGGGACTCCGCCGAAGGCGTCGGGCGAGGCGAGCCTGATCGCGGTCGAGGCGTCCGCGCGCTCGGTGGCTCCGCACTTCCAGAACCGGGTGGTGGTCGTCGAGAAGTCCACCGTGCCGGCGGGCACCTCGCGTCACCTCGCCCGCGTCCTCAAGCACGCTCGGCCCGACATGGGCGACGACATCCAGGTCGCATCGAACCCCGAGTTCCTACGCGAAGGACACGCCATACGCGACTCGCTCGAGCCCGACCGCATCCTGGTCGGTACCGACACCGAATGGGCGACCGAAGTCATGCGACGGGTGTACAAACCGTTGACCGACCGCGGACACGAGCTCATCGAAACCGACATCGTCACCGCGGAGCTTTCCAAGCATGCGTGCAACGCGTTTCTGGCGTTGAAGATCTCTTACGCCAACGCAATGGCTCGCTTGTGCGAGCGCGCCGGCGCCGACATAAGCGCGGTGGCCGACATCATGGGCAAAGACCAGCGCATCGGCCGCGCGTTCCTGAACGCCGGACTGGGCTACGGAGGCTTTTGCTTCCCTAAGGATCTGGCCGCCTTCGAGCGGCTGTCGGATTCGCTGGGCTACGAGTTCCCGTTGCTGCGCGAGATCGCTCGAATAAACGAAGAGGCGCTCGAAACAACCGTCAAACGGATCGTGGAGGCCCTCTGGAACCTCGAGGGAAAGCGCATCGCGGTCCTCGGCCTCGCGTTCAAGCCGGACACGGACGACACGCGTCTGTCGCCCGCCCTGTCCCTGGTTCAAAGGCTGCTCGACCAGGAGGCAAAGGTCGTTGGCTACGACCCGGCCGCGGGCCACAACGCAAAGGCGGAGATCCCGGAGCTCGAGATCGCATCCGACCCTTACGACGCGGCGCGCGGCGCCCATTGTCTGGTACTTGCGACGGAGTGGGAGGAGTTCACCAAGCTCGACTTCGACAAGGTGAAGGAGCTCATGGAGTTCCCCGTCGTCGTGGATGGGCGCAACGCGCTCGATCCCGAAGCGGTTGTGGCCGCGGGTCTCTCCTATTACCCCGCCGGGCGCCCGCCCGTCCTCCAACCCTTCGAGCGCTAGATGGCGACGGCCGTAGTCACGGGCGGCGCGGGCTTCCTCGGCTCGCATCTCTGCGACAGGCTTCTGAGAGAGGGGTGGCGCGTCCTGTGCCTCGACTCGTACATCACGGGGAACGAGACCAACGTCCGACACATTCTCGATCACGACCGCTTCGTCCTGCGCGAGTTCGACGTCACCGAGGAGATCGAGATCGGGGAGGACGTCGACTGGGTCTTTCACCTCGCCTCGCCCGCGTCGCCGATCGACTACCTCGAGCACCCGATCCACACGCTGAAGGTCGGCGCCCTCGGCAGTCTGCACGCGCTGGGCCTCGCCAAGGCGAAAGATGCCGGCTTCTTCTTGTCGTCGACCTCGGAGGTGTACGGCGATCCGCTCGAGCACCCGCAGAAGGAGACCTACTGGGGCAACGTCAACCCCATCGGACCGCGCGGCGTGTACGACGAAGCCAAACGCTTCGCGGAGGCGCTGACGATGGCCTACCACCGCGAGCACCAAGTTCCCGTCAGGATCGCGCGCATCTTCAACACCTACGGTCCGCGCATGCGCCGGCGCGACGGTCGAGCGGTCCCGACGTTCATCGCGCAGGCGCTGAAAGGTCATCCGCTGACGGTCCACGGTGACGGCTCACAGACGCGTTCTCTGTGCTACGTCGACGACCTGATCGAGGGCTTCTGGCGCTTCGTGAACTCGAGCTCGACCGGGCCTATCAATATCGGTAACCCCGAAGAGGTCAAGATGCTCGAGCTGGCCCGGCTCATCGCCGACGTCGCCGGCTCGCACTCGGATGTCGTGTTCGAGCCGCGCCCGGTCGACGACCCCGAGGTGCGACGCCCCGACATCACACTGGCCCGCAAGGAGCTCGGTTGGGAGCCGGCGGTCCCGCTCCGGGAGGGGCTCGAGCGAACGGTCGCCTGGGCGCGGGAGGCCTGGACCTAAACGGCTTTAGGGCGCGCAACCCCCTTCGGTGCCCAGCAGGAGCAGTGCGGGCTCCGCCGAATCCCTGTCGGTGACGAGTGCTCGGCCTGCTCGGACGGGGAGCGGCGGCCTATGCCCCACGAAGCGGACATCGAACTAGCCCATTCAAGGTTTTCGGCAATCCGACGATGCATACGCATGCATTACCAGACTTTGTCATCGGGCAGACAATCTGGACGGGGCCGGGCTAAGTGGGCGATCTCGTTCCTCACCTGCGCGCTCCTCGGCTCCCTGCTGGGGGCGGTGCCGGCGCGCGCCGACATGTCGGCCCGCTCGCTTCTTCCCCGCCCCGACGTTGCCCCCGCAAACGGCGCTCTCTTCGGCTCTTACATAAAGCCCTTCACGGACAGCTGGAAGATGTCGGACTGGGAGGCGGCGCTCGACAAGCGCGAGCGCGACATGGGACGCGCCCTCGACATCAACCACCACTACTCGGGCTGGACCAAGCCGTTCCCCAATTGGATGCTCGACTGGGACGCGAGCGAAGGCCGCCTCTCGATGGTGTCGCTCGACGGCCCTGCGTCGATGAGCGAGATCACCAACGGAAGCCAGGACGAGATCATCCGCGGCCACGCCGATGCCGTCAGGACCTTCGGCAAACCCGTCTTTCTCCGGTGGCTGTGGGAGATGGACGCCCGCACCTGGCAAGTCGAATCTCCCGAGGCGTTCGTCGCCGCCTGGCGCCGCATGCACGACATCTTCGACGCCCGTGGAGCCACGAACGCGCTGTGGACGTGGTGCCCGACCGCCTGGAACTTCACGACGGGGTCCGCTCAGCGCTACTACCCCGGTGACGCCTACGTCGACTGGATCTGCTCCGACGGTTACAACTGGGCGCCGGGTCGACCGGACGCAGAGTGGCGCTCGTTCAAGGACATCTTCGCCGACTTCTACGCATGGGGTGCCGCTCGCAACAAGCCCCTGATGGTGGGCGAGACCGGGACCGAGGAGCGCTACGCAAACGAGAAGGCGAACTGGTACTCGAACGTCGTCCCGGCGATGAAGAGCTATCCGAAGATGAAGGCGCTCGTCTACTTCGACACCGCAACGAGCGACTTCGGAGGCGGCTGGTACAACTGGCGCCCCGACACCTCGACCTCCGCATACAACGCGTACATCGGAATGGCTCGCGATCCATATCTCAACCAGAGCGTGGAAGTCCCGCCCGACCCACCGGTCGACCGGACTGTTTCCGTGTCGATCGACGGGCCCGGGAGCGTGACCGCTCCCGCCGCCGGCTTGAGCTGCCCGCCCACGTGCAGCACGGTCGTCGCCGACGGCACGAGCGTGACGCTGACCGCGACACCCGACGTCGCCGGCGGCTTCCAGGGGTGGGGCGGCGCTTGTTCGGGGGCCGGTACGACCTGCACGATCGATGTCACCTCCGATCGCTCCGTCACCGCAAAGTTCGTATCGAAGACGCTGCCCAAGCCGAGGCTCACGAAGCCCGACAAGCGCCATCAGTCCTCCAGCTCGATCACGGTCTCGTGGACCGCCGACGAACTCGTTCCCGCTGAGTCGTACCAGTTGCGGACGCGCTCCGCGTCGAACCGGAGGCTCATCGCCGAGGCCACACCGCTGGTGCAGGGCGTTGCCGGGACGAGCACGATCACCATGGATGGCGACGCCGGCAAGACGTACTGCTACGAGGTCCGCTCCCTCGCATCCGACGCAGCCTCGGAGTGGAGCGACGAAAAATGCACTTCCGTTCCGCTCGACGACACCGCGTTCCGCCGTGAAGGCAAGTGGGATCGCAAGTCGGCCGACGCGAGTTACGGGGGGAGCTACTCCAAATCGAACAACCGCGGCGCCCGTCTCGTGCGCCGAGGTGTCAAGGCCAAGCACCTCGCGCTCCTAGCGCGCGGCTGCCGCCGCTGCGGCAAGGTGAAGGTCCTCTGGAACCGTCGCTCGCTCGGCCGCTACGACCTCGGCAGGAAGCGCGGGCCGCGCAAGATCGACCTCGCCTCGTTCTCCTCCGTCCGCACGGGCAAGGTCAAGATCGTCGTGATCTCGAAGCGTGGCGGCGTCAAGATCGACGGTCTCGGCATCAGCCAGAGATAACCGATCACGCAATCAATAACCAGGTTTTGGTATATCCATTCCTCGCGCCACCTACCTGAGAACCAGGTTTTGGAATATCCATTTCCGGCGCCGCGCGTTCGGTAGGGTGTCCTGAATCGGTCCTCGCGCAGGACGGCTCCCGGTCGGTGGCGGTCGGGGTTCCGCCGTAAGAGAGCCGGTTTCCGTACGTAGAAGTGCGTATTGTCCGCTTTCGCCCGTCCTGCGTACGGTGTGTGGTATCGGTTGAGGTGGCTGGCGGGCCGCTTCCAGTGGCTGCAAGAAGCGAAAGGACCTTATGTCTCTTTTGACGCCCACGCGCTCGGGCAAGAACGCGCTGCGCATCCTGTTATCCCTTGCCGTCCTCGCCTCGTCGGCGCTTGTCGCGGGGCCGTACTCGCAATCCGCTTCTGCGGCCACCCGTCACGCCGGGCCCCTATCGCCGCCCAGCGGCGCATTGTTCGGATCCTTCGTGCGCCCCGCGAACGGCGACATGTCACAGACGAGCGTCAAGGCCGCGGTCACCGCGCGCGAGTCGGACCTCGGGCGCAAGTTCAACATCGACGACCACAACTACGCCTGGACGTCCTACTTCCCATCGTGGGCGGAGTACTGGGACATCCAGAACGGCCGCATCCCGATGATCTCCTGGGAGGCCGGCGACGCCGGGACGATCGCGGCCGGTGGCCACGACACGATGATCGCCAGGCGCGCAGACGAGATAAAGAACCTCGGCAAGCAGGTCTTCATCAACCTCTTCCCGCAGATGGACCTTCAGGGGTCCAAGGGAACCCACGCGGAGTTCGTCGCCGCGTACCGGAAGGTCGTCAACATCTTCAACAGCCGCGGGGCGACGAACGCGGTCTTCGCGTGGTGCCCGAGCGCCTCGGCCTTCATGAGCGGCGGCGCGGCCAACGCGGTGTACCCCGGGGACTCCTACGTCGACTGGCTCTGCGCCGAGGGTTACAACTGGGCGCCGGGACGGCCCGGGTCGACCTGGACGAGCTTCTGGAACATCTTCAACCCCTTCTACAAGTGGGGCCTCGGAAAGGGCAAGCCGATGATGGTCGCCGCGACCGGGGCGCAGGAGCGCAACTCGGGCGAGAAGGCTACCTGGATCGACTACATGTCCTCCGCGCTCAAGAACTCGTTCCCGAACATCCAGGCGGTCGTCTACACCGACGCTTTCGCTACTTATGACTGGCGCCCCGACACTTCGGCCGGCGCGTATACCGCCTACAAGCGCATGGCCGCCGACGCTTACTTCAAGCCGTACTCGTCGTCTTCGCCGCCGCCTACCTCGGACTCCGGGACCCTCCTCGGGGCATACGTAAAGCCCGAAACCGGCTGGGAGGCGTGGGACTTCCAGTCGGCCTTCAACGACCTCGTGAAGCGCACGGGACGCAACCTGGACATCGGACACCAGTACATCGCCTGGAAGACCAGGATGGACGGGTGGCAGACGAAGTTCCACCTCAACAACGGTCGCATCCCGATGATCTCGTGGGCATCCGCGAAGACCACCGAGATCGCCGCGGGAATACACGACGCATGGATCCGCGAGCAAGCCGATGCGGTCAAGGCGCTCGGGAAGCCCGTGATGATCCGCTACCTGTGGGAGATGGACCTCCTCAAAGAGGAGTCGATCAGCCCCACGGACTTCATCGCAGCGTGGCGCCGCATCCACGACATCTTCGAGAACCGCGGTGCGACCAACGCCCGCTGGGTCTGGTGTCCCTCCGCGTACTCGTTCCAGACCGGCACGGGACCGACTTGGTATCCGGGCGACGCCTACGTGGATTGGATTGGCGCCGACGGCTACAACTGGGGTTCGGTGGAAGAGCCCGGCAAGTGGCGCCCATTCAAGGACGTCTTCGCGAACTTCTACACGTGGGCTTCGGCTCGTCCCAAGCCGCTGATGATCGGCGAGACCGGCTCGCAAGAGCGCTATACCGGTGAGAAGGGCCAGTGGTACCTCGACATGGCGTCGACTATCAAGACGAACTACCCGAAGATCAAGGCCCTAGTCATGTTCGACGCCTACGCTTCTTCGTTCGGCGGCGGGATGTTCCACTGGGAGCTCGACACGTCGTGGAGCTCGTTCGACGCCTGGAAGAAGGTCGCGGCCGACCCGCACTTCACCTCGAGCCACGACATCTAAAGGGCCGAGGGCCCCGCTAGGCCTGAGCCTCAGCCCTCGATGAGGTTGAGCTCGGTGTTGACGAGCACGACCCCGAGAACGCGCGCCGCGACGGCGTCGAGGTCGACCGCGACCTGCGCCAGGACCCCGTGCCTGTCGTGGCCGGCGTCGACCACCAGGACGACCGCGTCGACGAACTGAGCGAGCGTCAGGCCGTCGGCGTGGGCGCGCAGCGCGGGAGCGTCGAGGACGGTGACGTCGGTCGACGCCGCGAGGTCGGCCAGGACGCCCAACACCACCCGTCCTTGGACGACCATGATTGTGGCATCGGTGGGCCCCGCGGGGACGACCCTCAGCCCCGAAACGGGGGTGTCCTCGGCCGCCTCAGCGGCGGGGACCCGTCCCCCAAGCGCGGCGCCGAGGCCACCCTCGTTCGGGAGGTCGAAGAACTCGTGGACCTGCGGAGACCGGACGTTTCCCGAAACGAGCGTGGTCTTGCGACCCATCTGCGCCAGGACGACCGCGAGGTTGCCCGCGGTGACCGCGGAGGTGCGATCGTCGGATACACCGGCGATGAGAAGCGTCTGGATCCGGTGCTGCTCGATGCGGCGCGCGACGGCGGCGCCGAGAGTCCGGAAAGGAGCGGCCTCCCGGCTGTCGGGTCTCTCGGCCGCGATCGACCGCGGCCGAGGCGTCCGCCGCCTTAGAAAACCCCGTTTGGCGGGAGTCGGGTCCTCGTGCAGGATCGCAAGCACGGGCACCCCGAAGATCTGCTCGACCTCGCCGAGGCTCCGGATGCGCTCGTCGGTCCGGTCGCGGAAGTACGCGAGCACGATGCCGGCGAACAGGCCGAGGACGGTACCGAGACCGGCTTCCAGGGGTGGGTTGGGGCTCGACGGCGCGCTCGGAAGGTCGGCGGGGGCGATGATGTCGGACGTGATCGATTCGAGCGGCGCGCGGTAGGCGATGTAGGCCGAAGCGAACGATTGCGCCCCCTCCTGAGCCGCCTCGGGCGTCTTCGCCGAGTAGGCGATGTAGAGCACCAGGCTCTCCGTCGGGATCGTCACGTCGACCCTCGAGATGATGGCGTCGAGATCGCCTTGGTCCTCGAGGTTGCGGGCGGCGAGGCGGGCCACCGCTTCGGACACGACTATCTCCTGCTCGGTCGCCATGCTGACGCTCGTCGGCGTGGACGAGATCCTCGTTGGAGAGATCAGGACCTTAGCGGTAGACGTGTAGACTGCGGGGCGCGAGAACGAGTAGGCGAGACCGCCCGCCAGTCCGACCAGGGTCGCTATCAGGATCAGGACCTTTCGTCGCCGTAGAACGGCCAGGTAATCGGAGAGCTCGACGGCGGTTTCGTTGCTGCGAACCATGTGCGGCAGCATAAGCCTTTGGCCTCGGCCTGCTCGGCTCGCTGAGGGGGCTCAAAGGCCAGGTGTCGGACATGAATCGAACTCCACGTATCCACGCGCGCACGCGGGTTGCCGCCCTCGCGCTGTCGGTCGCGACCGTCGTGCCGCTGGTGGCGTCGTCTGCGAGCGCCCGCGTCACCTGCGCGGCCAGCAGGAGCACGCTCGTGGTCACGCTTCCCGACGACCGGTCCCACCACGTCCTCGAGCGAGTGGGGCGCTACCTGCACCTGAACGGCTCCGCGTGCTCCCGCCTAGCGCTCGACCAGCTCCGGTCGGTCACGGTGCGGCACGTGTCGACCGCACCCACGCATCTACTCATAAGGGTGCCGGGGGCCGGGTTCACCGGTAGGGCCGGCGCGGACCTGTCGTGGGATGTCTCGCTGGCGGGATCGGCCGACGCGCTGACGCTCGAGGGGACCCCCGAGGCGAACCGGATCAGGGTGGGGGCCGGTGCAGCCGACCTCGGCGGATCACGCGCTTACGAGCTCGCTTTCGCCGGCGCCGAGTCCGTCTCGCTCCAGGGGGGTGGCGGTGCCGACCGCCTTCGTTATGGGGGCGGGGCGACGCGGGCCGACTTCGCGACCACGACGGCTACGGCTTCGACGATCGGGAGCTACCCGAGCGCGCGGATCTTCGGCGGCGCGGGCAACGACAGGATCACAGGCGACGACCGTGTGAACGTGATCTGGGCACAGGACGGCGACGACACCGTCTACGCCAAGGGGGGCGACGACGAGGTTCAGGGCGGCGCGGGCAACGACACGCTGTTCGGAGGCGACGGCGACGATCTCGTGAACGGCGGCGACGGGGACGACGGCGAATACGGCGGGGGCAACACCGATCTGTTCCAGCAGGGACCTCAGGAGGTCCACGCGTCCGCCACGCCGGTCGCCATCCCGGATGTCGGCAAGGCGCTGTCCTCTGTAACGGTTCCCGAGACGTCCCTTCCGGCCGTCGACGTCAACGTGCGCGTTTACATCGACCACCCGTCGACGCAGGACATCTGGGTCACCTTGATCACGCCGTGGAACAACCGCGTGCGGCTTGCGGAGCGACGCGGGAACGGGACCTCCTTCGACGGGACCCAGTTCGACAGCGAGGCATTCACGAACATCAGACACGCGGGGACCAAGGACCTATCCGGTCGCTTCCATCCCGAATGGAGCATGGAGCTCGCGCAAGCAAACCCTCCGACCGGCGAATGGATGCTGTGGGTAGAGGACAAAGTCGGGGGCTCGACCGGGACGATCCAGGGCTGGGAGCTCGAGCTCGGAATGCCCGCAGGCGTGGGTAATGGCGCAGACGTCGTCAGCGGAGGCACCGCCAACAACGACCTCGTCGTGTACTCCCAGCGGACCGCCGGCGTCAACGCGACCCTGGTCGGGGGCGCCGATGACGGCCAGGCGTTCGAGGGCGACAACCTCGGGACCGCGACGACCTGTCCGGTGTCGTTACCGACGGGAAGCCAATGCTCGGACCTCGAGTGGGTCTACACCGGGTCCGGCGACGACGTCCTTACGGGGAACGACCTCGCCAACGATCTCCGCGGTGCGGCCGGGCATGATTCCCTCACGGCCTTGGGGTCGGGCGACCAGTTACGTGGCGCGAACGGCCAAGACACCTTCTCGGCGGGCGCCGGCAACGACGTCATCCACGGGCAGGGGAACCCCGATGGCATCGACGGGGGCGAGGGCTTCGACCGGGTCATCTACGGTTACTCGCCCGTCGGCATGACCGTTGACATCTCCGATCCAGCGCTCGGCACCGCGAGCGACGGCGAAGCCGGCAACGACGACGACACCCTGACGTTCATCGAGCACATCACCGGGACGAACAAGGCCGACTCCATCGTCGGCAACAGCTTCGTGAATATCTTCTACGCGGGTCCCGGCGACGATTACCTGGATGGTCGCGAAGGCAACGACACGCTCGACGGGAACGCCGGTATCGACACCTGCTTGAACGGCGAGACCAACACCGGGTGTGAGACCACGACGTCGCCGACGGAGCCCGCGCCCTAGGTTGTTGCAAGGACACCACCGCCCCCATAGCGATGCCAAGCGGTTGCTCCGGCCGCAGCCACTCGATCGTCTCGACGGCGATCCGCTCGTGTCGATCCTGATGGCGAACTACAACTACGCGCGCTACTTGCCGCAGGCGCTAGACAGCGCTCTTCGCCAGACCTACCCCCACGTAGAGATCATCGTCTGCGACGACGGATCCACCGATGGCTCGATCGACGTCCTCCGGCGCTTTGCCGCCAAGTCGGACCGGGTGGAAGTGATCGAAAAGGAGAACGGGGGCTACGTCACCGCGATCAACGCGGCGTACGAGCGGTCGCGCGGGCACATCATCAGCATCCTGGACGCCGACGACGTGTTCACCGACGACAAGGTGGAAGTCGCGGTCGAGGCTCTGCGCCGGGACGCGGGCCTCCATTGCCATCAGCTCGAGCCCGTGGACGAATCGACGGGCTCGATCGGCCCCCCGCTTCCGAAGCGCCTGAGCGACGGCTGGCTGGCCGAGAACGCTCTCGATCGCGGAGGCGAAGCCTCGTTTGCCCCTTCCTCGGGGATCAGCTTCCGGCGCGAGATCGCGGACATGATCTTTCCGCTCCCCGAAGGCATCCGCCGGGGCGGCGACTGGTACATCGCGCGCGCGGCGCAGTTCGTTACGCCCGTGGCCGCGACACTCCGACCGCTCGCCCTCTACCGGGTGCACGGCTCTAATGCCACCGGGTTGTGGAGTGCCGACCTAAAGACCCTGCGCGGCTTCATCGACGACAACGAGATGATCACGCGGGCATGCCGCGACTTCCTGCGCCGGGTCTACGGCGACGAGGTGGCGGACAGGTTCCACGACGAAGATCGGCCCTCGTACTGGGAGGCCCGCCTGGGGCTGAAGGTGCTCGACCCCGCCGCGAGCGACGGGCGCCTCTCGGTGAGGGGCCTCAAGGAGAAGGTGCCCGATCCGAAGCGCCGGGCCATGTGGACGCTCGTGCTGGCGACGCCCCGGCCGATCGCCCGGCGCCTCTTGAGCGCGTGGTGGGATGACTCCGCGACCAAGCGGCTGCTGAAGAGCCGTTCGAGTCGAGGCGTTGCGTCGACGAACGGAGACGTGGCGAGAATTAAGCCGTCGCTCGAGATCCAGAAGACCGTCCTGGAGCCCATGAAGCTCACGGCGCTCGGTGACGATCCGCTCGTCTCCGTGCTGATCGCCAACTACAACTACGCGCGCTTCTTGCCCGATGCCGTGCGCAGCGCGGCGTCCCAGACCTACGGGAACGTCGAGGTCGTGGTGTGCGATGACGGATCGACCGACGACTCGCGCGCCGTGCTCGAGCGTCTGGAACGGGATCTCGAGCGCGTCACGGTGGTGGCCCAGGACAACCAGGGTCAGTCCGCCGCGTTGTCGCGCGCGTTCTCGGCGTCGAAGGGAGAGATCGTCACCCTGCTCGACGCGGACGATTTCATGAGAGAGGACAAGGCGCAGAAGATCGTCGACGCCTTCCGCTCTCAGCCCGAGGCCGGGATGGTCGTGCACCAGATGATGCGAGTGGACTCGAACGGCGCCGGGCAGGGTGTCTATCCTCTGTCATCGGCGCTCCCGGAGGGATGGCTGGGTCTGTCGGCCTTGGGCTCGGCCGGCTACGTCCCCTGGATCGAGGCCGGGATCATGTCGCTGCGGCGCGCGGTGGCGGATCGGATATTCCCGCTGCCGGCCGAAGCCGGGCAGTTCGCCGACGTCATCTTGCGAGGCGCGGGAGCGATGCTCGCGCCGATAGCCGCGGTGCGCGAGCCGCTCGCTTACTACCGGCTGCACGGCGCCAACGTCGGCAACGCGGCCCGTCGCTTCGATCGCGACGAGATGCTCGAGCGGCGTCGTCGCGACCTCGACCACCTAAAGGTTGCCTATTCGGCGCTCGCGGAGTGGGCCGAGCGCAACCTCGAGGGCGCGGTGCTCGTTCCGTTCGAGCGCACGCGGCCCTACCTCGAAAGGCGATACGTCCTAGCCCGGCTCGCGGGCGAAGCAGGCGACGAACGACGCAGGCTGTTGAGCCGGCTGCTCGCGCAGCAAGACGCGCTGTCGCCGCGCCTGCGCGCGTTCTACAGGATCAGTCCTTTGTTGCCGCGGGCCGCGTTCAAGGCCGGCCTCGAGCTCGCCTACGGTCAGGGGCGCTTCAAGGCCGCAGCCTCGCGCGTGGTGGGCGGGCGCCGGGCCTAGATCGGCGGACCCTCGAACGAGGAGGCGGGGAACTCCCCGAGAACCTTCGTTATCTCCTCGACCTGGTGCTGCGTGAGCCTCTTGCGCCACTTGTCCGGTTGCTCGGCCGCGACTCTTTTCGGCTCGTATCCGGTTCCGGGGACGTTGGAGTTGGCGAGGTAGTCCTGGGTGGTCTCGGTCCACACCAAACCGGCGCGGTGGCAAACCTCTTTGTAGAGCGTCTCCGGCGCGCGACAGAGGTCCTCGTGCGTGACGAGCTGGATCGAAGGATGCTTGCGCGCGACGTCTCGCAGAACGCTGCTGAGGACGCCGACCTGCCATGCGATCTCCTCCACGGGTGACGGGTTCGATGGCAACGGCGGCAGCCCGAGGGGGCCGAGCACGAGGTCGTCCAGTCGCTTGTCTTCGTGCCAGGGAAAGGGGATGAAGCCCATCGCCAGCCAGCTCGACACGACGTTGTAAGGGTTTCGCTCGACGACCACGGTCGCCACGTCGGGCCGACGGCTCAACAACCAGTCGAGCGCGAGAGGGACGAAAACCGACTTGACCACGACGTGGTCGCCGTTAGCAGGCGTCGACGGTCGATGGGCCAAACGCCTTACTAGGGCAAGGCGACCCGTCGAGCGCGGCGCGCGTGGGTCGACGGCGCGATGGATCGCGGGAACGGCCGCGCCTCTGACCAGGAAGCGGCCGGCCCTCTCGATGGGAGAACGCGACGGAGAGCGACCCGCGAGCGCGAGGTCCCACAACGCTTCGTAAGCGGGCACCGAGTCGCCCGGGGCGAGCAACGGGAAACGCCCCAGTCCCCGCTTGGCGCGCAGAGCGAACGGTTCCTTGTGCTCGCTGTCGGGTTCGCCGATGAACGTGACTCCGTCGGTGTGCTCGAGAACGCGACCGACCCACGTGGTGCCCGAACGAGGCACGCCCACGATGAGAACGGGATTGCTCACTCGCTCAGCGTACCCAGACGCGAGTTGCGGACCCCGCGCCATTCGTCCTTCGGCGGGCGCGAAGACCTCATCGCGCGACCGCGTCGAGGAGGTCGTCGACGCCCGACTCCCAGCGCTCGTTGGGCATGGCGCCGACCGCAATGGACTCCGCGGCGCGCAGCGTTATGTCCGCAAGGAACAACGCCGGCACGACCGCAGCGGCGTCGTTCTCGACGCCCAGAGCGCGCCACTCGCGCGGCGCGGCCTCCAGTGCAGTCCGCCAGGCCTCGTGCAGAGGTCGCTGCAGCAGGATGAAGCTCTTCTGGAAGTGCCAGTGGAAGACATCGAGGCCCAAGGGAGCGCGGTCATCCCAATGCTCCCAATCGAAGACGTAGGTCGTGGCTTCGGCGCGCGCGAGGTTCCACGGGACCCAGTCCCCGTGGGCGACGCCGAAGGTCAGGGCCGTGGAGCCGAAGCGTCGCTCTACGCGCGCCAGGCCCTCGACCACCCGACGTCCCCGGTCCCCACTCACGGATGCCGCGCGCTCTAGCAATGATGTGAGATAGGGGGAGTCCCCGAGCTTCGCCTCAACGGGCTGCTCGAACGAAAAGACCGCTCGGGCGGCGGCAACCGGGAAAGGGCCGCGCGCGGGATAGCCGCGGACGGCGAGCGGCATGGGGGCCGATACGGTGAATTGCAGCCCCTGCCAGACGCCCTCGTAGATGAGCTCGGGGACGGCCACGACGTCCCCCGCGCGGGGGCCGAACGCAGTCAGAGCTGCTGCCTCGCGCCGCACCCGGCGCGCGGTCACTTCGTTCCACCCGACCTTGGCAAACGCAAGCGGATCGCCTCGGTCCGAGAACACCTGGACGAGAGGCTTGCGGTTCGGCCCCCGCGGCGCCAGCCCCACGAGGAGCGCGATGTCGTCACGACCCAGAACGCGCGCAATGAACGAGCGCAGACCCTCGCCCTCGCCGGCAACGGTTACCTCCAACACGTCGCGGGCGACGAGGCGTTCGGCGCCGACCGAAGAAGCCAGGGCCGCCGCGGCCCGAAGCGCGCGCACGCGGGCGGGACGCAACCGGTTGTAGGCGCGCAGCGCCTTTCCAACGAGGCGGGGCCGGCCGGCGGGGAACAAAAAGCGAGCGCGCGCCGCCGACGGGACGATCGCGTAGCTCTCGCCCGTTGCGCTTCGGCGGCTCCCGAAGGTGACCTCGGTTCCCCGCGTCCCCCACAAGACATCGACGAGCCACTGGAGATCCGGCGACACAGACGGCTGCGCGTTCATGCGGGGATTGTGGACCTCACTCGGCGCACCTTGCACTTGCGATCTAGTCCCAGGCGGGGAAGCCCATGTCGAGCAGGCGGCTCAAGCGCTCGTTGGCGTCCGCGAAGCGCGTCGCCAGCTGCGCCCGGGTCGACGCTCGCATCGGATCGCCTGGGTGCCAGTTGTGACGCTCGAACGTATCCTCCGGCAAGGCGGCGACGCCGAGGAAGGTGGTTACCTCGTCGTACGCGGCGGCGGGACGAGTGAACATGTCCTCGCTTCGTAAGAACAAGAACCGATCGCGCGGGAAGAACTGGAGCCACCGCTCGAGCGCGTCTGCGTACAGGCCCTGGCGGAAATAGGACAGGTGTTCGTGAGCAAAGCTGTAATAGGTCTCGTCGGCGAGCAACTTCTCCTCCTCGCCGGCCAGCCTGACGTCCTCGGCCTCGAGGGCCTCTTCGAACGACAGGGACTCGACACCGTGTCGCACCCGCTCGCGATAGTGCGAGAACGCTCGATCGGGAGGATTGCGGAGCAATACGATGAGCTTGGCATCGGGCACGCAATCCCGCGCGCGCCGTGCCGCGTGAGGATGGAACAAGTAATAAGGACTCGCCTCCCCGGTGAAACTCACTCTGTTGTCACTGCGTCGGCGCGCGACGGTTGCCCGCAAAGGGAAATGAGATCGGTACCAAGTCTTTCCCTTGGTGAAGTTCGTGTCGAAGAAATGAGCGCCCTTTATCTGCTGCGCCGGCGGGAATAGCGGGACGAAATCTGGATGGCGTGCAAGATTGCGGAAAAGCGAAGTCGTCCCGCACCTCTTGCCACCGATGACGATGAAGTCGGGCTGCGCCCTCAGCGAGCTCGTGCCTATCGCGTAAGCGCGCAGGGTCATTTTGACGGCGTTTCTCGCGGCGGTCACCGGGCCCGGCCGCTTTGTCTGCGCCGTCGCAGTGACGATCACGCGCGCTCCGGTTCGGGACTCGCCGGTTTACCGAAACCGTCCGAGGACGAAACCTTGCCGCCGGGCTTGACGGCGGCCCACAGCTGAGGGAGGTGCAGCGATTCGCGCGCGTAATACAGGATGACGGCGTAGACCGCAGTTGCCGCCACGAGCGCGACGGCGAATCCCGCGGCGCCGGGGCCGAACACGGCGAGTGCGACAACGCTCGCTCCGCCATAGCAGGCAAGCGCGGCGGTCGTCACCTGGAAGTAACTCCGCCCGAACAGCCGGATCTTCATGAGGATGCCGATCTGCACGAGCGGGACAACGTTGTCGAAGAGGATGCTCAACGCCCAGGCGATCGCCGCCCCTTCGATACCGATCCTTGGGATCAAGATTAGGTTCAGCGTCACGTTCAACGTCACCGACACGAGGCTGTTGGCGAGATTCCACGAGCTCTTGCCGCCCATCAACAGCACGGTCGTGACCTGACCGGTCCCCAGGTCGAAGAGCATTGCGACGCACAGGATCCTCAAGGCGACCACGCCGGCCTCGAATTCAGGTCCGAAGAAGCTCATGATCGCCGGGGCGAACACGAACAGGATCGTGTAGAAGGGCCACGAGGGAGCGACCGTCCATACGGCTGCGACGCGGTACAGGCGCCCGGCCCCCGCGCGGTCCCCGCGCGCCAGTAGCGCGCTCATCTCCGGCGCGATCGCGAGCCTGATCGCCTCGAGCGTCAGCTTTCCCGCGAGCATCAACCGGCTCACGACGGCGTAGACGCCCGCCTCGCGCGGCCCGAGGAACAGGCCGACGAGCAAGATGTCCAACCACGTCACCGAGACCTGGAAGACAGACGCAACGCCGCGCGGCAGCGCGAACCCCCAGAACTCACGCGCTACTTCACGGGTAGAGGATCGGCGCGGGAGCGTCCCATCCGCCGCACCGGTCTCGCGTTCGATTCGCTTTAGCAGCGCGGCGACGAGCACGAGCGCGACGGGCAGTTGCAGGGCGACGGGGAGGGCCCAGGAGACCGCTATCGCTCCCGCTCCCAGACCCGCGGCCACGGCGAGCATCGCAAGGCCGGGTCGCAGCAACGGCTTTGCCACGTTCTCGATCAACACGTAAGGAACCATCGACCCGAAGCCCCTGGCGATCGCAAGGCACACCCATCCGATGCTCGCGAGCGGTAAGAACAGCGCAAGGATGCGAAGGTGCCCAACCGCCTCGGAGTGACCGCCGCCCATCAGCGCGTCGACGAGTTGCGGCGCCCACAACCCGACGGCGGCGGCGGCGATGGCCGAGAGCACGACGACGGGAACAAACCCCACGACCAGCAGTCGCCGAAGATCGGTGACGCGGTCTACGGCTTTGAACTTCGACACCGTTCGCACGAACCCGGTATCCGCGCCGAAGCAAGCGACCGTCGTGAGGATGCTGAACAACGC
>JALZCA010000061.1 GCA_030863285.1 Actinomycetota bacterium
CTACATGGACCACAAGGACGACGCAGTTGCCTAGGTCTGCGAAGCATCGACGCCCCTGGTACAAGAGCTGGTACCCGCAGAGGTCCAAGCGGCCGAAGCAACGAGAGACCAGCGCGCGCCGGCAGGCACAGCGGCGGCTCCGTCGCAAGCAGCGCGTCGACGCGGTCAAGAACGCGCTCAAGAAGGGGGGAGCGGGTGCCCTCATCCTTGCGCTCATCGCAGGGCTCGCGGGAGGCGTCATCTTGGTGGTCCGTGACGAGGAAGCGCCACCGCCCGGGACCAAACCACCGCGGGAGGCCGCGATCGAGGACACCATCGACACCACGCTCGTCTTTGGGACCAAGGAGAAGACGCCCGACGAGGATGCCGTGTGGCTCGCGCTTCTCAGTCGCGACGCGAGCTCCGGACGGTCGTCGGTTCTGTACATCCCCGCGCACACCGCGACCGAAGTCCCGGGACGGGGCCTGCTCGGAGTAGGCGAGGCGGTGGCTTCGGGCGGGGTGGCCCTGCTGCTCGTAACGACCGAGAACCTGCTCGGAGTGCAGATCGACCGATACGTCGAGCTTTCCGATTCGGACGCGCTCGTGTTGTTCGAGAAGACCGGCCCCCTCGTCGTCGACGTTCCTCTCGAGGTATCCATCCCAGTGGGCGAGAACGAGACGCGCCTGCTGTTCGAGGAGGGCGAGCAGCTTCTTCCCGCGAAGTTCCTCAAGCAGCTCTTGTTCACGGTTGGAGCCGAGGGAGACGAAGCCGAGCTCGGCAGCCGTCACCTCGCGTTCTGGAATGCCGTGTTCACCGAGTTCGGCGACAACCCGGGGGCGCTGGGACGCGCGATCGAGGAATCTTCCAGCGCGCTCGCGGAATCCGACGCCGATGCAGACGAGCTGGCAGATTTCTTCGAACGGCTTGTGAGCGCGCGTCCCAACGAGCGCGTGCTCGCGACTTTGCCCGTGACACAGGTCAGCGTTGGAGGCGACGAGCTATACGACATCGATACCGACGACCTGCCCGAGTTCATGGAGGAAACGCTCGGCTCGCGCCCTTCGCTCGGTCAAGAGATCCGCGTGCAGATCCTGAACGGGAACGGGGTTCCCGGCATCGGTGAAGAGGTCGCCGAGAAGCTCAGCGAGGAGAACTTCCGCGTGCTGCTCTCGGGCAACGCGCGCAGTCTCGACTACGAGAAGACGCTGATCGTCACCTACGATGCTTCCGAGAAGGGGATCGCCGTGGCAGAGCGTGCAAAGGAGCTCCTGGGCGTCGGCGAGGTGCAGGTTTCGGCGCAGGGCCAGGGTATCGTGGACCTGACCATCGTGGTTGGAAAGGACTTTGTAGAAGCCGATTGACGAAGAGACGAACGCAGGACCGGTTGGTGCTCGAGGCCGCGGCTGCTGCCGCGGATAAGAAGGCGCAGGACATAGTCATCCTGGACGTCTCTCAAGTTCTGGTCATCACGGATCACTTCCTGATCTGCAGCGGCAACAGCGAACGACAGGTCTCCACGATTGCCGACGCCGTCGAGGAACGCCTCCTCGTAAAGGAGAAGATCAAACCGGCACGGCGCGAAGGAGAGCGAGAGTCGCGCTGGATCGTGCTCGATTTCGTCGACTTCGTCGTTCACGTCTTCCACAAGGAGGACCGCGAGTACTACGAGCTCGAGCGGCTGTGGTCGGACGCTCCGGTGATCCCCTTCGAGGAGAAATGGGAGGACAGTGGTGAGCCAGCCGCGGCGGAGGCGACGTAGGGGACGGCGTCGCAGCGGAAGTGGTGCGTCCGAGCAGAAGAAGCGGGAGACCGCCGAGCAGGCCCGGCAGGACTCAGACGGGCAGCCCCCACAACGCGCGGCGGGATCGCGCCGGCGCGGCCGGCGCGGGCGCACCCGGGCACGCGAGGCGCGTACGGCATCACCGAAGTCGTCCGAGGATCTCGTACGCGCCGACCCCAAGCGGCCGCCCGCGCGGCTGACGCGCGACCACGACGGCACGACGCTCGAGCAAGTCATCGGCGAGCTCCAGTCCGAGCATGGCGTGCCGCAGCATCCGCAGGAATATCGGATAACGCTGAAGGTCGCGGAGGATCGCTCGGAACGAAGTGCCGAGGAAGCACCGGGGGCCCAGACGGCCGAGGACCCCGCCACCGCGACGAGCGACGGTGAGCGGCCCAAGCGCGAGAAGGCGCCGGCCGCTCCTCGGATGGGCTCGAACGGGGCCGACGGCGATGAAGTGACGTCGCAGAAGTCGTCTCGTAGACGTCGTTCGAGACGGCGCCGGCGCAAGCCGAAGTCGTCCGGGGGCCCTTAAAGCCCTCCTTGTTGTCGTCCGCAAGAGTGACGAGCGGCCGACGCGTCCGTGGACCCGATCGGAATCGAACCGACGACCTTCGCCATGCCATGGCGACGCTCTACCTATTGAGCTACGGGCCCGAACACACGAGTCTAAGGCCTCGGCCTCAGCTAAGGGCAGCTAACGGGATCCGTGCGGCACCCTCGCCGTAGCGTGAAGAACCTCGCGGTGCCGTGAGACGACGGTGCCGTGGGACGTAGCAGTACGCGCCGAGGCGGCCGTGCTTCGTTCGTGGCCGCGCGGGTGTAC
>JALZCA010000072.1 GCA_030863285.1 Actinomycetota bacterium
GCCTGACGCGGCTCGAGGGTCTTCGTCGAGCTCGTCAGGGAACGCCGGAACGCGGCCGCGATCGCAAGCGCCCCGACCGGGCTCCGCGCGACCTCCACGTCCGCAAGGTGGAAGACGGCCCCCGCACCCGTACGGCGCCGCGCGACATCGAAGCCGTCGTGTGTCAGTGGAAGCAACCATCCCTTTGCCACGAGGCGCGTCCCCGCATCGTGTTCGAGCTGCTCCGCGATGACCTCGCCGCTTGCGAGCACGGCACCCTCACAAGAGAGACGCTCCACCCGCAACAGGGTCCCGAGCTCGCCGGCATGCTCCGCGACCGTTGCTTGCAGGGCACAGGAGGGAACCCCGGCGGCCAGGTTCGCCACGGGCGCGTCGTGTCGTTGCTCGATGCGCGCGACGGTTTGGCCCCCCAACAGGCTCACCGCGAGTGTTGCCGCGTAGACCGCGGCTCCCACGCGCCGCAGAAACAGCAGCGCGGCTCCGCATGCCGCCGCGTACAACCAGATCGACCCACGAGGAATGTCCCGAGTGCAATGCCGCCGGCGGCGGCCCACACCAAACCGACGAGCGCGCGCGGACGGACGTTCACGACGGGCAGTCAGGACACGCCTATACGGTCACGTACGGACGCATCGTCTCCAACGTCGCCGGTCCGATCCCAGACACTTCGAGCAACTGCTCGACCGAATCAAAGGCGCCGATCTCGGTCCTGTACGTGATGATCGCCTGGGCGGTGACCGGTCCGACGTCGGGGATCGTCTCGAGCGTCGCCTGGTCGGCGGTATTGAGGTCGATCACCGTCGCCGGGGACACGCCCGGTGCCGGAGCAGGCCCCGGAATGGAACTGGATCCCGGAGTGGACGTAGGGACGGTCGCCACGGTCTCGTCGCCGCGCCGTGGCACGTCTATTTTCTGCCCGTCGACCAGCGGTTCTGCCAGGTTCAAAGCTCCCAGATCCGCCGTTGGTTTCGGGCCGCGCGCTAGATCTATCGCATCGGCAATGCGCGCGCCCGCGGAAAGCTCGTACAACCCCGGTCGCTCGACTGCACCGGCGACGTGCACGAGGATCACCGACCCCGGCGCGGGCGTGGCCCCGGCTGCCGGCGTAACACCCGCCACTCCTTCCGCAGGCGCCAACGTCGCCGCAGCCACGTCCGGCCCTTGGGCGGGCGGCGCGATGCGCGGTTGCGCGGCGCCCCTGAGGGCGATCGCTGCGATTACGGCGACGACTACGAGACCGACGACGAGCCACACCTCCCGCCGGCGGCCTCCGAGCGCCTCGAGACCGTCCCGCCACGTGGACGGCACGACTATTTCAGACATGTCGGCAAGACTCACCCGCGCGCTACGGCCTCGCAGTGACCTCCGCCACTCCAAGGACGGCTGCATCGCCTGGTCGCGACTGTTGTTGCGAGTAGCCAGAGCGCCGCCGCGCGACCCTTCATACTGACCGCCATGGACATCGAGCTTCGTTCGGTTGCAAAGGAAGAGATCGGTCGACTTCTCGAAACCGCCGAGGCCGCGTTCAGTGAAGGCGTCGAGGACGAAGACAAAGCGCGCATGGAGGCGCTTCTCGAACCGAAACGCACGCTCGCGGCGTTCGACGGAGACGAAATGGTCGCCGCGGCCGCGGTTTATCCGTTCACGCTCACGATCCCGGGCGGCCAGGCCCCCTCCGGAGGCGTGACGATCGTCGGGGTCCTGCCCACGCATCGCCGGCGCGGGATCGTCAAGTCGATGATGAAGCGCCAGCTCGAGCAATGTCGCGACATCGGAGAGGCGACGGCGATCCTGTGGGCCTCGGAGGGCGCGATCTATCCGCACTTCGGCTACGGACTTGCGACCGAGCATGCGGCAATGGAGCTCGACCGTCCGTCGGCGTCGTTTCGGTCCTCCAAACCTCCGCGCGGGAGAACGCGTCTGCTGTCACACGACGAGGCCCTCAAGGTCCTCCCGCTCGTATACGACAGGGTTCAGGCTGAGACGCCGGGCATGTTCGCGCGCAGCCCAGAATGGTGGGACCGGCACCGCCTCTTCGACGGTAAGAGCCGGCGCGATGGGGCCGGACCGATGTTCCGCGTCGTAGTGGAGATAGACGGGCAGCCCGAGGGATACGCGCTCTACCGGGCGCGGTCGTCGTGGGGGGACGACGGCATCCACAACGGAACGCTCGAAGTCATCGAAGCGATCGCTACGAACAACGACGCGGAACACACGCTGTGGAGCTTCATATTCGGAGTGGACCTGGTCGATCGCGTCAAAGCCTTCTTTCTCCCTGTCGACCACCCACTGAAGTCCATGCTCGCCGACATGCGCCGCCTGAGACTGCGCGTGCGGGATGCGCTCTGGCTGCGCGTCGTCGACGTAAGTAAGGCGCTCGAAGAGCGGTCCTACGCGACCGAGGGCAAGATCGTCTTCGAGCTCGACGATGCTTTCTGCCCCTGGAACCACGGGGTCTGGGAGCTCGAGGCAACGACCAACAACGGCGCCGTCCGGAAATCCGACGCGGGTGCGGACATCGCTCTAACGGCAGAGGATCTCGGCGCGGTCTATCTCGGCGGCAATTCGTTCGCGCAGTTGCACCGCGCGGGACGCATTGAGGAGCGCTCCGACGGCGCCGTGCGCGCGGCGGACGATCTGTTTCGTACGGCCAAGGCCCCCTGGTGCCCGGAGATCTTCTGATCCTTAGTTCGGCACCACCAGCGAGATCAGCTTTGGGGGCCGCGCGATCACCTTCTGCGGTTCCTTGCCGTCGAGATGGTGACGGATCTTCTCGGACCCGAGCGCTAGTTCGATCATGGCGTCCTCGGTGATGTCGGCCGGGACCTCGATCGTGTCGCGCACCTTGCCGTTGACCTGGACGACCATAGTCACGTGATCCTCAGTTGCAAGGTCCTCGTCGTGCACCGGCCACGGCTCGAGGTGGATGGATCCGGCGTGGCCTAAACGGTGCCACTGCTCCTCGGTGATGTAAGGCGCGAACGGGGCAAGCATCTTGAGCAGGGCCTCGATGAGCTCGCGCATCACCTCGGGATGGCCGCCGCCGACGGACCGGTAGCGATACGCCTGGTTGACGAGCTCCTGAAGACGCGCGATCGCGGTGTTGAATGAGAAGACCTCAAAGTCCTGGGTGACGACTTTGATCGAGCGGTGGATGTGCTTGCGCAATTGGAGATCCAGCGGTGATAGAGCGAGGCCGCCGAGCGACACGACGTCGCGGTTGTCTTCGCACAGGCGCCACACGCGCTGCAACCACGGGCTCGAGACCCGACCGATCGCGGAGACCCCCTCCTCAGGCCAGTCGAAGTCCTGCTCGGGGGGGCCGGAGAACAGCATGTACAGCCGCAGCGCGTCGGCTCCGTAGACCTCGAACGCTTCCTTGGGCTCGACGATGTTGCCGCGCGATTTGGACATCACCTTGCCGCCCATCGTGACCATCCCTTGGTTGAGCAGCCGCGGGAAAGGCTCGGGATCGCGCGCCATGCCCATGTCCATGAGGACCTTCTGAAAGAAGCGCGCGTAGATGAGGTGCATGACGGCGTGCGTGATCCCACCCGTGTACTGATCCATCGGCATCCACGTATCGGACTTCTCGCGAGCGAACGGCACGTCGTCGTTGCGAGGGTCGGTGTAGCGATGGAAGTACCAGGACGAATCGACGAATGTGTCCATCGTGTCGGTCTCGCGTCGCGCCGGCTTGCCGCACTTCGGACACGCGGTGTTGACCCACTCCTTTGCGGTGGCCAATGGAGACGCCTCGCCGGTCGGCTGGAAGTCGACGTCGTCGGGCAATTCGACCGGCAGCTGTTCGTCGGGCACGAGCACCTCGCCGTGCTCCTCGCAGAAGACGACGGGGATTGGCGTTCCCCAATAACGCTGGCGGCTGATCAGCCAGTCGCGCAACCGGAAATTGACCGCGTGACGACCCAGCCCCTGCTCCTCGAGCCACGCGGTCACCGCCGCGACCGAGTCCGAAACCGGCGTGCCGTCGAAGGGACCGCTGTTGATCATCACGCCGTCGCCCACGTAGGCCTCTGCGAGCTCGGCCCCCGATCCGTCCCCGTCCGCAGGGTGGATCACCTGCCGGATCTCGAGGCCGTACTGGCGTGCGAACTCGAAGTCGCGTTGGTCGTGCGCCGGCACCGCCATGATCGCTCCCGTCCCGTACTCCATGAGGACGTAATCGGCGACCCAGATGGGGATCGCCTCGCCGTTGACCGGGTTCGTGGCGTGCTTGTGCAGGAACATCCCACGTTTGGGCCGGTCCGCGGCAGCTCGGTCGATGTCACTCATGCGCCCGACCTCGTCCCGGAACTCTTTCAACGCGATCTCGTGGTCGGTCCCGGCGACGAGCTCCTCCGCGAGGCGATGCTCGGGAGCGATTACGAAGAACGTCGCGCCCCACAACGTATCGGGTCTGGTGGTGTAAACCGTGACTGGTTCGTCGCGGCCCTCGATCCGGAACTCGACCTCGGCGCCGCGCGAGCGACCGATCCAATTGCGCTGGATCATCTTGAGACGGTCGTTCCACCCCGTGTTGAGTTCGAGGTCGTCGAGCAAACGATCCGCGTACTCGGTGATCTTGAAAAACCACTGCGTCAGATAACGCGTGACGACCGGCGTACCGCAGCGCTCGCACCGGCCCGCGATGACCTGTTCGTTCGCGAGTACGGTCTTGTCGTTCGGGCACCAGTTCGCGGGCGCCTCGCGCCGGTACGCGAGGCCTCGTTCGTAAAGGCGCGCAAACAGCCACTGGTTCCAGCGGTAATACGTCGGCTCGCACGTAAAGAACACCCGCTCCCAATCGAACGAGAATCCGAGACGCTCCATCGACGACCGGTGCTTCGCGATGTTGTCGTACGTCCACGTCTTGGGATGGATGTTGCGCTTGATCGCCGCGTTCTCTGCCGGGAGGCCAAACGCATCCCAACCAATCGGGTTGAGGACCTCATAACCGCGCATGCGATAGAAGCGCGCGATCGCATCCTGGATCGAGAAGATCTCGACGTGGCCCATGTGGAGGTCCCCCGACGGGTAGGGGAACATCGTCACGAGGTAGCGCTTCTTGGCGGGATCGGGATCGTCCGGCGGCGACCACATCTTGGCGTCGATCCACTTCTGCTTCCAGCGATCCTCGATCGCCCTGAAGTCGTAGGTGCGGTCCATCGCCGAACCCTAAAGCCTCGTCAGGCGACGACTCCTTGCATCGGGGACGTCTTATTCGTCAGTCTGGGAACTGGTACGGGAGCGGGCGATCGCGTCCGAGTTCCGAGAACCGCTCGTTCAGTGCGTGCGTCAGGATGTCATGCTGCAGACGATCGGGCGCAAGGACTCCCTGCAAGATCGCTTCGACCTCGAAAGGCGACGCCAGGCCCCCCAACTCGAAGTAACGCAGCCAAAGTTCCTCGAGGGCCAATTCCACATCCCTGCGCGCAGCCTCGAGGATCGTCGGCGTCTGTCTCAGCTGGCGTCCTCCGCTTGTTCGTGGCGCTTCACGGTTCTCTCGGCGAGCTCGCGGGCAATATCGCGCAGCTTGAGGTTGCTGTTCTGCGACGCCTGCCGCAACATCGCAAACGCCTCCTCGGAGCTAACTCCCTCGCGCTCCATCAGGATGCCCTTCGCCTCGCCGATCATCTCGCGGGTCTTCAGTGCCTCCTTGAGCTGCTCGGTCAGATCACCGGCCGAAGTAAACGCCTGTGCGTTCGCCAGCACGATCGCGGCCTGATCGCCAAACATCTGCATTACGGCTTCGTCGCGCTCGTCGTAGTTCGACTTGTTGCGTGAGTAAACCTTGACGGCGCCGATGCTCTCGTCGCGAACCATCAGCGGCGCCGAGACGACGCTGGCCATTCCGAGTTCCTGGACGGCGGCGCACCAGCGGGGCCAGCGGGTCTCGCTCGAGACGTCGTCGATCCTATGGGTCCGCCTTTCCCGGAACGTGGACAAGCACGGGCCCTCATCAAGTTCGTACTGCAGGGTGTCTGCCCGTTTACTGATCTCGTCCGAGTAGGACGCTGTGTACTCGCTCCCCTCGCGGGTGAGCGTGACGCCGGCCCCCGCGGTGCCGGCAAGTGTTTCGTGTGCCAGCCTCGATACGAGGTCGAGCGCCGTTTGCGTTGTCTCCTCGCTGAAGAGCACGCCCGACATCTGGGCGAAGATCTGGGCCAGCTCCTCCTGCTGCTTCTCGGCCAAGCCATCCTCCTTCCGGACCCGAATGGCTTGTCCCGCCTACCGGAACCGGCCCTTCGTTTCCTCGAACTCGCCGAGCCCCGGCCCCCCTCGCGCGGGTTGCCGCGACCCGATTTCAGTCTACGTCTGCTGGCTCTCCTCGCCTTCGGGTGTCCGCGCGTCGTGGCGGCGGCCGAGGACGAAGATCTCGACCGTGTAGTCCGGGTCGAACAAGATCTGGCTTTCGTACGCAAGGACCGCGAATCCGGTTATGCGCTCCACCGCGGAGCAGAACGGCTCGGCGAGGCGCGCCTGGAACCTCAGACGCAATTCGCGGATCAGGTCGGCGTCGCCTGCGTGAACCATCGTCTTCTCCACGACGGTGAGCCCGCCACGCATCACGCAGAAGACGAAATTGTCGTTGACGTAGGTCTTCGCCTCGACGGGGCCTTTACCGAAGCGCTGCGCCTTGAGACGGACGAGCTCCGCGGAGATCGCAGCAAGTGCCTCGCCCGGGATCTCAGGTCGCACGGAGACCCGCGCGAACGAGGCGTTCGTTGGAACCGGTGCACATGCGATACCGCCTTGGGGATTGCTCGAGCATCGCTCGAACGAGCTCGGTAACGGCTGATGGCGCAACAGCGTGACGTTCCCGCTCAGAGTACAGGCCGAGGAGTACACCCGCGCGGCCACGAACGAAGCACGGCCGCCTCGGCGCGTACTGCTACGTCCCACGGCACCGTCGTCTCACGGCACCGCGAGGTTCTTCACGCTACGGCGAGGGTGCCGCACCGATCACGTCAGCTGCCCTTAGCTGAGGCCGAGGCCTTAGACTCGTGTGTTCGGGCCCGTAGCTCAATAGGTAGAGCGTCGCCATGGCATGGCGAAGGTCGTCGGTTCGATTCCGATCGGGTCCACGGACGCGTCATCCGCTCGTCACTCTTGCGGACGACGACACGGAGGGCTTTAAGGGCCCCCGGACGACTTCGGCTTGCGCCGGCGCCGTCTCGAACGACGTCTACGAGACGACTTCTGCGACGTCGCGTCATCGCCGTCGGCCCCGCTCGACCCCATCCGGGGAGCGGCCGGCGCCTTCTCGCGCTTGCGCCGCTCGCCGTCGCTCGTCGCTGCGGCGGGGTCCTCGGCCGTCTGGGTCCCCGGCGCTTCCTCGGCACTTCGCTCCGAACGATCCTCCGCGACCTTCAGTGTTATCCGATATTCCTGCGGATGCTGCGGCACGCCATGCTCGGACTGGAGCTCGCCGATGACTTGCTCGAGCGTCGTGCCGTCGTGGTCGCGCGTCAGC
>JALZCA010000075.1 GCA_030863285.1 Actinomycetota bacterium
GGTAGGAGATCTCGCCCGCTTTTCCCAGCGCTTCCAGGGTCTCCTCGACCGTCAGCAAAACCGACGTGTTGATCTAGCTGAGCGCTCACACGATAACGATCACGAGCGCAACGGCGGCCATCGATACGTTGTCCGGCGCCTCCCACAACGTGAAGCCGTCGTACTCGCCGAACCCATACCAGAAACCGTGGAGCTTGCCGCCGACCGATTCGATGTAGGCGCGGGCCGCGTCGCGACGGTCCTCAGGGTTGCCGATCAGCCGGGCCCACGTCTCCGGCGTGTAGCTGAACCTCGTCAGATAAAGCGGCACCGTTCCTCCCGTCTCACCCGCCGACCGTCAACCGTCCCGTCGGAGTATGACGTTTCAAAAGGCGGCCCGGTAGACCCTTCCACTACCTAAGGGTCAATCGCTGAAGCGTTTGAAGACCTCGATCTTGTCGGCGAAGCGCGCTCGCTTCTCCTCGTCCTGGACTCCTAGACCGTCTTCCGGCGCCAGCACGCGAATGCCGATCTTGCCCTTGTGCAGGTTCTGGTGGACCTGCCACGCGGCCTCCGCCGTGTCTTCGAGCGTGTACGTCTTCGACAAGATCGGATGGATCATGCCGAGGTCGATCAAACGGTTGGCCTCCCACGCCTCTTTGTAGTTGGCGAAGTGCGAGCCGATGATCGACTTGAGCAGCATCCAGAGATAGCGGTTGTCGTAGCTGTGCATGTAGCCGGACGTCGACGCGCAGGTGACGATCTTGCCGCCGCGCTTGGCGACGAAGATGCTCGCGTTGAACGTCTGCCGGCCCGGGTGCTCGAAGACGATGTCGGGGTCCTCACCGACGAGCTCGCGGATTTTCTTGCCGAAGCGACGAAGCTCTTTTGCATCGGGCTTATCGCCGTCCCAGAACGAATATCCCTCGGCCTTGCGATCGATGACGTGTTCGACGCCGATCTCGTGCAGCAGGTCGGCCTTGTCCTGCGACGACACGACGCCGACCGGGATGCCGCCGCCGTTGAGCACGTACTGACATGCGAAGCCGCCCAGGCCCCCGGTCGCGCCCCAGATCAACACGACGTCTCCCTGCTTCATCGTGGCGCCGTTGGGTGACACGAGCATGCGATACGAGGTCGAGTTGACGAGCCCCGGAACGGCCGCCTCCTCCCACGTCAGGTGACGCGGCATCGGCATGAGCTGGTTGGCCTTCACCATCGAGATCTCGGCTAGGCCGCCGAAGTTTGTCTCGAAGCCCCAGATGCGTTGCCCCGGGTCCATCATCGAGTCGTCGTGGCCCTGGGGAGCCTCCATGTCGACGTAGTTGCAGTGCACGGTGACGCGGTCTCCCGGCTTCCACCGGGTCACTCCCGGCCCCGTCTTCAGCACGATCGCCGAGGCGTCCGATCCAACGATGTGGTAGTCGAGGTTGTGACGCGCGGCGAGCTCTCCCTCGCGCGCGAACCGCTCGAGGAACGCGAAGGTCGACACCGGCTCGAAGATCGACGTCCAGACGGTGTTGAAGTTGATCGCAGACGCCATCACCGCGATGAGGCACTCGTTGGGCCCCAGCGGCGGCAGTGGGACCTCCTCGACATGAAGCGACTTGCGCGGGTCCTTGTCGGCGAAGTCGATGCCCTCGAACATGTCCTGCTCGTCCTTGCGGACGAACGCAGCGCGCATGCTCTCGGGGAGCTCCATCGCGGCGAGCTCGTCGCCCGGCGCATCGTTGAGAATCGCCTCTCGCAACTGGTCCATCGATCCCGCCACTTTGTGTCTCCTTCGTTTCATTGGGCTGGTTTCCGAGGAGCGTCGAGCCTAAATCGAGAGCCCTGATCGCGTCATGCCGGGCGTTACCATCGAGACCATGAGCGAAGGACTGAGCTTCAGGCTCACCGACGAGCAAGAGGCGTTTCGGCAGTCGGTGCGCCAGCTCGTCGAGGACAAGATCGCCCCGCGCGCGGCCGAGATCGACGAGGCGGACGAGTACCCCTGGGACATCGACGAGCTGCTGGTCAAGAACGGCTTCGCCGGCGTCTCCTATCCGGAGGAGTACGGGGGAGCCGGCGGAGGCGCGGTCGAGCTGTGCCTGCTCGTCGAGGAGATCTCCCGCTGGTCGGCGGGCGTCGCGCTGATCCCGGCGGTGAACAAGCTCGGGGCGATCCCGGTGCTGCTGGCGGGGACCGACGAGCAGAAGCGGCTCGTCAGCGAGGGCATCACGAACGGCGAACACCGGATGTCCTATTGCCTCACCGAGCCGGAGTCGGGTTCGGACGCGGCCGCGATGAAGAGCCGGGCGCGCAGGGACGGCGACTCGTGGGTCATCAGCGGATCGAAGCGGTTCATCACGGGGGCCGGGGCGTCCGACCTTTACACGTACTTCGCGGTCACCGATCCCGAGGCACCGAAGGGCAAGAACATCACCGCGTTCCTCGTGTCGGGCGACATGGAGGGTTTCTCGCTCGGACGCAAGGAAGAGAAGATGGGCATCCGCGGATCACCCACGCGCGAGGTCATCCTCGAGAACTGCCGCGTGCCCGACTCGGCCGTCATCGGCGAGGTCAACCGCGGCTTTCAGATCGCACTGCGGACGCTCGACTTCTCCCGCCCCACCGTGGCCGCGCAGGCCCTCGGCATCGCTCAGGGCGCGTTCGACTTCGCGGTCGACTACTGCAACGAGCGCGAGCAATTCGGCAAGCCGATCGCGTCCTTCCAGGGCATGCAGTTCATGTTCGCCGACATGGCGATGAAGATCGAGACCGCGCGCTTCGCGGTCTACCGCGCGGCCAAGGCGGTCGACGATTCCGACCCCGACGTCTCGTATTGGGCGGCCATCGCGAAGTGCCGCGCCTCCGACGTGGCCATGGAGGTCACCACCGATTGCGTGCAGGCGCTTGGCGGCTACGGCTACGTCAAGGAGTACCCGGTCGAGCGCATGATGCGCGATGCGAAGATCACACAGATCTATGAGGGAACGAACCAAATCCAGCGCGTCGTGATCGCGCGCAAGATCTTCGGCAAGGCTTGAGATGAGCACTAGGACGGACCGGATCGACGCGCCCGTACGCGGCGTCGGCGGCGTTGACCCGGGAGTGCCCGACGTGGACTCGGGCGGCGGCGGAGCGGGGTGGGTCGAGCTCCTCACCGCGCGCGACGACATCGAGGCGCACCTGCTGGCGGGGCGTCTCGCGGAGGCCGGCGTCGAGACCAGGACGCTGAAGGACAGGTCGGGCCCGGGGGCCTGGCTGCATGGCGGATCGGATCCCTGGGCACCGGTGACCATCCTGGTCAAGAGGGTGCAGCTGGAAGACGCACGCCTCGTGCTCGCCGAGATCTCGTGGGCGCAACCGGCGGTTGATCCTGAGGCTCCGTCTCCCGCACAGGCCAGCGCACGACCGCGTGCGCTCACGTGG
>JALZCA010000081.1 GCA_030863285.1 Actinomycetota bacterium
GAGCTGGGGGTCTCCTCGAAGGAGGTACTCGAGCGGCTGGATCGAATGGGCGAGCCCGCGAGCAGTCATTCGTCGTCGATCGACGATGGCGTGGCCGAGCGCCTGCGCCGGGACATGTCAAATGGCGACGGCCCGCCCGAGGGGTCCGGCGAGCCCATCGCGACCTCCCCGCTGACCCGCGTCGATCCGCCGGGCGAGAAATCGGGTGACGGCGACGGCGAGAGAGCGGCGGAGGCCCCGGCCGCATCGGCGTCCGGCGCGGAGACGAAGAGCGAACCCGCAAGACCGCGGGAAGCGCCGGAGTCCAAGCCGGTAACCGAGCCTCCCCCACAGAAGAAGCGCTTCGGCTTGTTCAAGCGCAAGGAGAAGCCGGCGCGCTCGCGCGGCAGGCGCATCCTGTCTCAGATAGCCGAGCTCCCTCTGCTCGTGTTCGTCGCATTCCTCATAGCCGTCGTTATCAAGACCTTCTTCATGCAGGCCTTCTTCATCCCCTCGGGATCGATGAGACCGACGTTGAGGCAGGGAGACCGCGTCCTCGTCGAGAAGGTCACCGGCTGGTTCGGCGGGCCGAGCCACGGCGACGTCGTCGTGTTCGCGCGCAACGTGTTCAACGGAAACAAGGGCCCCGACCTCCCGTGGTACCGCGACGCACAGAACTACGTGCGCGAGCTGCTCGGACTGCCGACCGGGCGCGAGGAGGACTACATCAAGCGCATCGTCGCCATGGGCGGAGACAGCGTTCGCTACCAGGGCGGCGTCCTGTACGTGAACGGCGAGCGCGTCCAGGAGGACTACCTCCCGGAGAACAACCAACCCGGTTCGTCGTTTGGACCCGACAACTGTCCCGGCAAGATGCCCGCCGACGACGACGGGTGCGTGGTCCCCGCCGGCAACGTCTTCGTGATGGGCGACAACCGCGATAACTCGGCAGACTCGCGCTCGATCGGCCCGGTCGACGAGGACAAGATCGTCGGTCGCGCGTTCGTGATCATCTGGCCGCCGGACGACTTCAGCGGGCTCTAGCAGCGCCATGGACGGCGACGCGATAGGTCTGCTCGAGGCGCGGCTCGCGGACGGTGGTTTCTCGACGGTCGCCGGCGCCGACGAGGTCGGCAGGGGGGCACTCGCAGGACCACTCGTTGCCGCGGCCGTCGTCTTGCCGGCCGACGTCGAGATCGACGGACTCCGCGATTCGAAGCTGTGCACGAGGGCGCAGCGCGAGGACCTCGAGCGCAGGATCCGAGACGTCGCCCTCGCGGTCTCGGTAGTGCGCGTGCAACCGTGGAAGATCGACCGGTCCGGGCTCCAGAAGTGCAACCTGCAGGCGCTACGACGCGCGCTGAAGCGACTCGACGTATCGCCGGATTACGTCCTGGTCGATTGCTTCAAGCTCAAACGCCTTCCCTATCCGGCCCTCGCGGTGAAGAAGGGCGATCTGGTGTCGAAGGCGGTCGCTGCGGCGTCGATCGTCGCCAAGGTGCATCGGGACGCCGCGATGCGCCGCTACCACCGCAAGCACCCTCGCTATGGCTTCGCCACGAACGTCGGCTATGGGACGCGCGAACACTGGGACGCGCTCAACCGGTGGGGGCCGTGTGACATCCACCGGCGCAGCTTCTTCGGAGTGATGGGCTTCCCCGACGACGCCGAGCCGCGGCGCAGACGAGGCGCAAGACGTCCCGATCAGGTGCTGGAAAGTGGTGTTATTCGCTCGCCGGAGGTGTCAGACTTTGAGGACGTCGACGACGTCGCCGGCACCGATGTGGAAGTCGTAGAAGTTGCGGCCGAATACGAGGCGACGGTCGAGAGAGCAGCGGGCAAAGAGCAGGGGTAGAGGATGAGCGTCGAGGATCTCGAGAAGTACGAAGCCGAGATGGAGCTACAGCTCTACAAGGAGTATCGCGACGTCCTCCCCATGTTCAAGTTCGTCGTCGAGACCGAGCGCCGCTTCTACCTCGCCAACGAGGTGAAGGTCGAGACGCAGCACGCCGGCGCCAAGACCTGGTTCGAAGTCGAGCTCCACGACGCGTGGGTGTGGGACATGCACCGGCCGGCGCGTTTCGTCTCGCACGTCAAGGTCGTCACCTTCCGCGACCTCAACGTCGAGGAGCTGGCCCAGCTCAGCGAGCGCGATCTCATCCCGAACCCTCCGGGGATGCAGCGCTAGCTCCACCTGTCACACCCCCCGTCTACGTTTCTGGCCGTGGATGCTTCGCGAAACCCGCGCGCGACCCTGGGACGCAGCGGCGAGGACCTCGCTGTCGCGCTGTACGAGCGCGAGCGCTACACGATCCTCGAGCGCAACTACCGCGTTGCCGAAGGCGAGATCGACGTCGTCGCCCGCCGCGGGAACACCGTCGTCTTCTGCGAAGTAAAGACGCGTCGCACCGACTCCTGGGGACTGCCGGCCGAAGCCGTCGCGTGGGCCAAGCAGGCTCGCCTGAGACGTCTTGCGGCCCGCTGGATGCGCGAGAGGCAACCCGGAGACGTCGAGATCCGCTTCGACGTCGTCTCGATCGTCGTGCGCGACGGGCAGCCCGAGCTGACGCATTTCCCGGACGCGTTCTAGAGTGGCGTTCGCTTCGCCCAATGCGGAAGGACCTTTCTTGTACGAGACGCTGAAGTTGGAACGGGACGGCCAGGTCGTGACGATCACCCTGAACCGGCCCGAGAAGTTGAACGCGATGTCGTGGGCCATGTTCGAGGAGATCGGCGACGCCTTCGAGAGGCTGGCGACGGACGACGACGTTCGCTGCATCGTGGTTACGGGAGCGGGCAAGGGATTTTGCTCGGGCGCCGACCTCACGGACCCGGACAACCTCGTGACGTCGTCGTTCGAGATGAAGGACCGCATGCACACCATCCATCGGATAGCGCGCGCCGTGATGACGTGTCCGAAGCCGACGGTCGCGCGGGTCACCGGCGTGGCCGCGGGGGCCGGTTGCAACCTTGCGCTCGGCTGCGA
>JALZCA010000096.1 GCA_030863285.1 Actinomycetota bacterium
GAGCGCGAGAACGACGAGGATGATGCTGACGACAGGTTTCACCGCCTTCTGGATGTAGAAGAGGACCCCCAGGACGAGCAGCGCCCCGGCTACGACCAGGAACTCCGCGTGGGGGCCGGACGATCCGCCGGCGTGCGCGAGGGTCATCGGCCTCCTATATCAGATAGACCAAGGGCTCAAACGGAAAGGCGGCGAGCCACGAAGGCGAGTCCGATGACGACCGCGCTACCGAGCGCGATCGGCACGACCGGGAACGAGCCTTCGTCGGACCCGGTGCCCCCTCCTCCGTCGGGACCGGCAGCCGTGCCGTCCCCGCCGCCGCCACCGCCGCCGTTGTCCCCTCCGCCGCCGTTGTCGGGCTCATCCGAGCAGTCGGCCTTACCCCGGACGGTCAGCGAGTACGAGCCCTTTGTGCGATGACCGTCGGCGGCCGAGACGACCTGGTAGGAGACCTTCCAGTCGCCGGGCTCTCCATCGGTCAGAAAGACGTGAGCGGTGCGGTCCTCGAACGCGACCTCGTCAATGATGCTGTCGTTGCATCCGTCGCGGACCACGACCACCGACGGCTTGGCCGGAGGCTCCGTGAAGTTGATGATGATGTGATCGGGGGGGCCCTTGAGGACGCTGTTTCTGTCCGGGATGGTCGACTCGAGCTCGCCGTGCGCCACCGCAGGGCCCGCGCCGAAGACAACCAGAGCGAGGCCCGCCGCGATCCACAGCAAGACGAGGCGAGCGGCACCGCCGCCGCGCGAACGACGGCCGGTCAGACGGGATTGCATGGAGCCATTGTCCTTTATGCGGAGCTCTACGGCGCACGGCCGCCCAGCGGGAACGACCGCACGACCTCGTAGCGGGGGCCCCTGGGGCTGAGGTGCGAGCGGAACAGCTCGATCGCCTGAACCCCGAAGACCGCGTTCTCACCAAGATCGAGACCTGGAAGACCGTCCGCTCGCACCCGCTCTTTGAAGCGCGCCAGCGTCACGTGGGCTCGAAACGGCCGCTGCTCGCTCTCGAATCCGAGTGGCTCGAGTCGCTCGTCGAGGTCGTTGGCCAGCGATCGCAGGAGGCCTTTCGGGTCATCGAGGCCTGCCCACAGCACCCGCGCCGCGGTGGGACCGGGGAAGACGCCGAGCCCCGCGAGCGAGACCTTTGCGGGGTCGTGTTCCGCCGCGGTCGTGGCCACGACTTCGTGCAGCGCCGGTGTTAGGCCCTCATCGACCCATCCCAGGAACTTGAGAGTGACGTGCTGGTTCTCCGGCGGCGTCCACCGGGCCGAGGGCCACCGCTCGCGCAATCCCACCGTCGCACGAGCCAGTTCGGCCAGGAGGGGGGCCGGCACCGACGCCGCGACGAAGAGGCGCAGGCGACCGCTCGAGCTCACGACGATTCGAGCAGGCGCCTGCCGAGATCGACCGCCGCGGTCACCGCCATCGCGCGGATGTTGTCGCGGTCGCCGTAAGCGCGCACCTTGCGGACCTCCGTCCGCCCCTTCATGGCGGCCCCCACGAAGACGGTTCCCACCGGTTCCCCGTCGTGAGGCTCCGGCCCGGCGACGCCCGTCGTCGACAAACCGACGTCGGCGCCCAACACCTCTGCCGCACCCCGTGCGAGCGCGGCCGCCGCTTCTTCGCTCACCGGCCCCGGCCCGTCGAGGATCGCTTGCTCGACGCGCGCGACCTTGTTCTTCGCCGCCACGTCGTAGACAACGAGCGACCCCAAGAACACCTCGCTCGCGCCCGCCGCCTTGGTCATCTCGACTCCGACGAGCCCCCCGGTAAGCGACTCGGCAATCCCAACCTTCAGCTCGCGCGCGCGCAGCATGTGCGTGAAGGCCTGCACTATGGATCCGTAATCGCCCGTCACCGCTGCGTCGCCGAGGCGAGCGCGGACGTCCTGCTCGACCGGGTCGATCAGCGCGCTCGCCGCCTGTTCGGTCGCGGCCCGCGCGGTGATGCGCACACGCACCTGTCCGCCTCCCGCGAGAAACGCGATCGTCGGGTTCGTCTGGCGCGCAACCAGGTCGCGGATCAACTCGTGCGTGTGCGATTCGCCGAGACCGATGACGAGAACTTGCCTGCTGACGAGCGCGCCCTCTCCGGAGCGCTCACGCAACAGAGGCACGACTGCCTTGTCGAGCATCGCCCGCATCTCCCACGGCACGCCGGGGAGCGCGAAGACGAAGGCTCCTTCATGCTCGACGAAGAACCCGGGAGCGGTGCCCTCCGGCGGGATCGGGATCGCGCCCTCGGGAAGGTCGGCCTGACGAAGGTTGTCCTCCGGCATGGCTCGTCCTAAGCGCTCGAAGATCCTCTCGATCACGTCGACCAGCGCATCGTCTCGTTTCAGGCCGCGGCCGGTTGCCGCGGCGACGCCTTCGCGCGTGATGTCGTCGGGCGTCGGTCCCAGGCCGCCGGTGATGATCACGCAATCGGCGCGCCCGAGGGCTCGCTCGATCGCATCGCGCATTCGTTCGAGGTTGTCGCCTACTGCGGTGTGGAAGTAGACGTTCACGCCGATCGCGGCAAGCTCGCGCGAGATGTGCTGCGCGTTCGTGTTGGCGATCTGTCCGAGCAAGAGCTCGGTGCCCACGCCGATGATCTCCGCGTTCACGGCGCCGCCGTCCTGACCCTGCGAGAGTTCACGAAGTACTCGACGCCCGACCATACGGTCGTTGCCACCGCGAGTGTCATCAGTGCCCAGTGGCCTACGTTGCGATCACCCCACGGAAGGAGCCACCAACCGACCATCGCTATCTGGCTCGCGGTCTTGGCTTTTGCGGCCGCGGACGCAGGCATGTCGCCCCCGGTTCGCACGACCTGGATGCGGAGGATCTGCACGGCTACCTCGCGCAGCGCGATCACCAGCGCGGCCCACAGGGGAAACCCCTGCTCGCCTACGAGTACGACGAGTGCGGAGCCCACGAGCAGCTTGTCGGCCAGTGGGTCGAGGAACTTGCCGACCCGGCTGATCGTCCCGTAGCGACGCGCGATGTAGCCGTCGACTGCATCCGATGCGGACGCGATCCCAAAGACGAAGAAAGCTCCGACCGCCGCGGCGCGCGAATCCGCATAAGCGAGCAGCACGAAGGCGGGCACCATCGCGATCCGCGCGACCGTGATCGCGTTCGGCAGGTTCACGGGCGAGAGATTACGCCGCCAGCACACCCGCGCCCTCGGAGGGAGCCGGGGACCTCGCACTTTCGAACGAGAGCCCCAGCTCCCATCCGCTCAGACCGCGATGACCTCAGAAACTCATCGCGTCGCGGCGAATCGTTCGAGCGAGCCCAAGAGGTCGGCACCATCGGTACCGTCGACGCGGACCTGCACGTAGTCACCCAC
>JALZCA010000098.1 GCA_030863285.1 Actinomycetota bacterium
CACCTTCATCAGCCCAGAGATCGTGCAAGCGGTATTCGTTGACGCGGGCATCTTCAGCCTCTTGGCTGCCGGGCTTGCAGTCGGCGTCCTCGTCACTCCACTGGTCGCGTCGATCTCGGAAGACTCGATGCGCGCGGTACCCGCCGCTCTGCGCGAGGCCTCCTACGGACTCGGCGCTCGCAAACGAACCACCGTCATCAAGGTCGTCTTCCCCGCCGCGATCTCGGGCATCGTCGCCAGCCTGATCATCGGCATCTCGCGCGCCGTGGGAGAGACCATGGTCGTCGCGATCGCGGCCGGGGGCACGGGCGGGTCGCAGTTGACGCTCGACCCCACCGAACCGGGTCAGACGATGACGGGGGCCATGACGGCGTTGGCCATCGGCAGCGACCAGGTGCGAGGGGCAGACCTCGCGTTCCCGAGCCTCTTCTTCGTCGGTTTGCTGCTGTTCGCAATGACCCTCGGGTTGAACGTCGTGAGCGAGCGCTTCGTTCGCAGGGTGAGGCAGAAGTACTGATGGCGACGCGGGTAGGAGGCCTGACGACCACCGAAATCGTCCGTCAAAGCCTCACGGGCAGGAAAAAGGACTGGAAGAGCCTCGTCTTCGAGGGGCTCTTGCTCTTCACGCTCCTCGTCTCGCTGGTGATCCTCATCACTTTGCTTAGCAACGTCATGAGAGGCGGCTTCTCAGTTCTGGCGGAGCGCGGCGGACACTTCCTCAGCAGCGGTTTGTCTTCCCTGCCCGAGCGGTCGGGCGTTTATCAAGGCCTCGTCGGGTCGTTCTTGATGATGGTGTTCGTGATGGTCGTCGCCTTTCCCCTTGGGATAGGCGCGGCCGTCTACCTCGAGGAGTACGCGCCCGACACGCGCCTTACTCGATTCATCACCGTCAACATCCGAAACCTCGCCGGCGTGCCGTCGGTCGTCTACGGGCTCCTCGGTCTTGCGATCTTCGTGGAGCTGCTGGAACGCAACACCGGCGGACGAAGCATCATCTCTGGTGGGCTGACGCTCGCGATCCTGGCCTTGCCGATTGTGATCATCACGGCGTCCGAAGCGATTAGGGCCGTTCCGCAAAGCATCAGAGAAGCCGGCTTCGGCGTGGGGGCGACGAGGTGGGAGGTCGTGCGCAGCCACGTCATCCCGTCGGCGGCGCCCGGGATCCTTACCGGGTGCGTGTTGTCGATCTCACGCGCGCTCGGCGAGACCGCGCCGCTGCTATTGGTCGGAGCGACGACGGGGTTCCTCGCAACCGGTGGTCTTTACGAGCAGCTCTACAGCCCCTTCACCTCGCTGCCCACGATCATCTTCGCGTGGGCCAAAGAGCCCGACCCCGGCTTCCAACAGCTCACCGCGGCGGCGATCATCGTCTTGCTCGTGCTGATACTCACTGCAAATGCCGCGGCGATCCTGCTGCGCAACCGATACGAGCGCAAATGGTGACGGGCCCCCCGATGCCCGCGCCCGCAGGAAACCCTCTGGCAATGGATGACATTCGAAGTTCACTCGGACGAAATCAGAAAGAGGTTGGATGAACAGCTTGAGAGACGTCGCCCCCGATGACGACACCTTCGTAGGCACCGACGTCGCGGAGAAGAGATCGCCGGTCAGCCTGAGTAACCCGGTGTTCGAGATCTCGGACCTGAACGTTTACTACGGCGCGTTCCGAGCGGTTCGGGATGTTTCGCTACCCATTCCCACCAAGCACATCACCGCGCTCATTGGGCCATCGGGATGTGGGAAGACGACGGTGTTGCGCTGCTTCAATCGGATGAACGACCTCATCGAGACGGCGCGGGTGGAAGGCAAGATCCTGTATCACGGCGTCGATTTGTACGACGGGCGTGTCGACCCGGTGGAAGTGCGACGCCGTATCGGCATGGTCTTCCAGAAACCAAATCCGTTCCCCAAGTCGATCTACGAGAACGTCGCGTTCGGCCCGAAGATCGCCGGCTTCAAGGGGAACATGGACGAGCTCGTCGAGGAGGCACTCCACAAGGCCGCGTTGTTCGACGAGGTGAAGGACCGTCTGAAGGAATCCGCGATGTCCCTTTCCGGTGGTCAGCAGCAACGGCTGTGCATCGCGCGCTGCATAGCCGTGCAACCCGACGTGATCCTCATGGACGAACCGTGCTCGGCTCTCGATCCAATCGCGACGGGACGCATCGAGGACCTCATGCAGGACCTGAAGAACGACTACACGATCGTGATCGTCACCCACAACATGCAGCAGGCGGCGCGCGTTTCTGACATGACGGCTTTCTTCACTGCAGAGGTCAAGGAGGACCAGGACCGACGCACGGGGGTGCTCGTCGAATTCGACAAGACCGAGCAGATCTTCACGAATCCGAACGACGAGCGCACCGAGAACTACGTTACCGGTCGCTTTGGCTAGCGCGGATCCTCAACCCCTTCGAACCGCCTTCATCCACGACCTCGAGGAGCTGCAGAGCCAGGTCGAGGTGATGGCCAACAGGGTCGACGTCGCCCTGCAGAGCTCCACCAGCGTACTGATGTCCGGCGATCTGGACCTGGCTCAACAGGTGATCGACGCCGACGACCAGATCGACGCCATGCTGGTCTCGCTGACCGAGCGCTGCTACGAGCTGCTCATCCGGCAATCCCCGGTAGCGTCGGATCTGCGTCTGGTCGTGTCGGTACTTCGCATCGTGAGTGACCTCGAACGGACCGGCGACCTGTGCCTGCGGATCGTCAAGCTGGCTCCTTTCCAACCGCTGCTTGCGACGAACGCGGAGACGTTCGGGATCTTGCAGGCGATGGCGCGCGAGGCTCAGGACCTTTTCCGCGCGGCGTGCTCTGCGTGGGCGCGTCAGGATCTGCGGCTGGCGCACACCCTCGAGAAGCGAGACGACGCGATGGACGCTCACTATTCGCGCCTTATGGCCGAGGTCCTTGGGCTCGACGGCCCCGATGCGGTGCCTCTGGCCGTTCAAAGCCTGTCCGTGGGCCGCGCTCTCGAACGAATCGCCGACCACTCGGTCATGATCGGCGAGCGCCTGCGCTACATGCTCACCGGCAACCTCGAGTCTCTGTCGAAGGAGATCGGTCCGTAGGCTAGGTTCTGTTTTCGTGGCCACCCACTACGAGCTTGTCGTCATCGGTGCGGGCCCGGCCGGCGAGAAAGCCGCCGCACAGGCCGCCTACCACGGACACAGTGTCGCCATCATCGAGCGATCTGCTTGGGTCGGAGGCTCCGCAGTGGGCAGCGCGGGAGTCCCAACGAAGACTCTGCGCGAGACCGCTCTGTATGTGACGGGGTTCCGGCGTCGCGACGTATACGGCGTTGCTCCCGATGTCGATGCCACGGGCGTCGTGCGGCACCTGCGCGAGCGAACGCGCGAGGTCTCGACCCTCATGGAGCGAACGGTCCGACATAACATCGAACGACACGGGATCGACCTCATACAGGGCGAGGCGCGGCTGACTCGGGACCGCGGCGTAATCGTCACCCGCCCCGACGGAACTGCCGAGGAGCTGAACGCGGACGTCATCCTCATCGCGACGGGGTCGCGTCCACGTCACCCGCCCGAGGTCCCGTTCGACGACCCGGACGTGATGGATTCCGAGCAGGTCTTCGAGCTCGACGAGCCCTTCGGCAGCCTCCTCGTGGTAGGCGGGACGCCAATCGGCTGCGAGTACGCGTCAATCTTCGCCGCCGCGGGGGCCGAGGTCACCCTCGTCGATCGTTCCGATCGCTTGTTGAAGGCGTTGGACGAAGAGATGTCTCACGCTCTCGCAGACGCCTTCACCAAGCTCGGGATGCGCGTGGTGCTTGGAGGTGGGCGGCGTCCCGCGATCGAGAGAGATGATCGCGGGCTGCGTGTGACGCTGGGTAACGGCGAGGTCGTTCGGCCCGACAAGGTCTTCTACTCCGCGGGACGGACCGGCAACGTAGAAGAACTGGGCCTCGAGGAGGTCGGTGTTGCCCTCGACGCAAAGCGCCGCGTGATCGTCGACGACCGTTTCGAGACCAACGTCCCCAGGATCTACGCGGCCGGCGACGTCATCGGACCGCCGTCGCTCGCGTCCGTCTCCATGGAGCAGGGACGCGTGGCTATCTGCCATGCATTCGGGATCAGCTTGAAGGACACCGTGGATCCCCTGGCCCCGCTCGCGATCTATTCGATCCCGGAGGCCGCGATGGTCGGCGAGACCGAGGCGTCTGCGGCGGCGGGCGGCATCGACTACGCGGTCGGTCGTCATCCCTTCGAACGCAACACGCGGGCGACGATCTCCGGTGCAACCGAGGGCCTCGTCAAGCTGATCTTCGAGCGCGACTCGTTGAGGGTGATCGGAGTGCACATCGTCGCGGAGGACGCGTCGGAGCTGATCCACGTGGGCCAGGCCGTCATCCAATTCGAAGGAACGCTCGAGTACTTCATCCACGGGACCTTTGCGGTGCCGACGCTGACGGATGCGTACAAGTACGCGGCGTACGACGGGCTGACGCAGGTGGGCCGCTAACTCGTTCCGCAACTGTGGCGCGCGCCACACCCGCATGGCCGTTTCGTGTCGCACCCCTTGTATTGAATGTGTTGCATGCAGACACAAACGACGCATGCCGATCTCGTAGATCAGGCCGTCGAGCTCCTCGAAAAGGCCAACGCGGGTTTGCAGCCGGAGCTGCTCGCAAGCGACGCGGCCAAAGACCTCATGGCTCGCTACGCGCGGGCCGAGAAGCTTGCCGCGTTCGGGCTCACCGCGCTCTGTCGCAAGGTCGCCGAGCCGGCACAAGTGGCGCGCGTTACCGGAACGTCGCTCGGCAAGGCCAAGGCCGTGGTTGCGACCGGCAAGGTCGCGGCTTCGTCAGAAGACTTGTCTTCTGCCCTCCAGCACGGCGAGATCTCCCTGGACCAGGCAACCGCGATCGCCGCGGCCGAAGAGTCCGCTCCCGGCTCTGCTCGCGCTCTGGTGGCGGTCGCTCAAGAAGAGCCCTTTCACGTGCTGAGGGAAAAGGCGCGCAAGACCAAGCTGGAGGCCGAGCAGCACAAAGGCTTGGCTCAGCGCCAGCACGCCGCGAGAAGGGCGAGCCACCACGCAGATGAGTTGGGCATGGTCAACATCCACCTCTGTCTCGAGCCCCACGTCGGCACCCCGATCACCGCCCGGGCAGAGGCCGAGGCGCAGCGCCTCGGTCGGGCGGCGAGGTCGGCGGCCAAGAACAAGGCGGGGGGCGGGTCCGACTACGAAGCCGAGCCCTTCGAGCGCCTGCTGGCAGACGCCTACGCACGCCTGCTCTCGGGTGCGGGCAAGGGCAGGGCCACGCGCCCCGAGCTGGTCTTGCTGG
>JALZCA010000206.1 GCA_030863285.1 Actinomycetota bacterium
TCGACGCGCGCGAGATCGTCGTGTCGTTCGGCGACCGGCTGGCGCTGATCAACAGGGGCCGGCTTGTCGGGTGTTGCGACCGGCAAGACGGCGAGACGATGCGACGGATGCGCGCCGAGGCGAAAGCCGAAGGCACCGGACGGTTCCTGCCACCGGACGTGTTCCGGGAGGCGCGCGTAATCGCGTCGTGGCTCAGACGCAACCTCGCGAGCGTCAGGATCGTGGCCGTCGACGGCGCCTGGGCGCTACCCGTCGCCGCCCGCCCGGCGGGTCGTTTCGAGCCGCGCGAGGAGCGCGCCGGAGCGCGCACGCGGCGTCAGGCGTTCGATACCTCGACGAGACGATCGAGGGCCGCGGCGGCAGCGCCCGAGTCGATCGCGTGACCGGCGCGCTCGACCCCGTCGGCAAGATCCCCCGACTGTCCCGCCGCCACCAAGCCCGCTGCCGCGTTCAGCACGACGATGTCGCGGCGCGGCCCCCGTTCGCCGTCGAGAACGCGGCGGATCGCCGCCGCGTTGTCGTCGCAGCTACCGCCCCTAACCGCTTCGAGAGGGGCCCGTTCGAGCCCGAGGTCGACCGGATCGACTTCGAGGTGGCGCGTCTCGCCGTCGACCAGCTCCACGACGCGTGAGGGGCCGGATAACGAGAGCTCGTCCAGACCCTCGTCTCCATGGAACGCGACGACATGGTCGCTCCCGAGGCGACGCAGAGTCTCCACCATGTGGTCGAGCATCTTCGGATCAGACACGCCGAGCGCCTGACGTCGCGCGCCCGCCGGGTTTGTGAGGGGGCCGAGGAAGTTAAAGACGGTGGCGACCCCCAGCTCGCGTCGAGGAAGCGCTGCATGACGCATTGCGGGATGGAACAAAGGAGCGAAGCAGAAGCCCATGCCGGCTTCGCGGATGCACGCCGCGACGCGCTCGGGATCGAGGTCGAGCCGGACTCCCAGCGTCTCGAGCACGTCGGCGGAACCGCACTTCGACGACGCGGCCCGGTTGCCGTGCTTGGCAACGCGCGCCCCGGCCCCCGCGCACACGAATGCAGCCGCCGTCGAAACGTTGAAGGTCCCGGTGCGGTCTCCGCCCGTGCCGCAGGTGTCGAGCACGTCATCGCCGGCCTCGACCTTGAGCGCGTACGAACGCATCACCCGCACGAGACCGACGATCTCGTCGGTCGTCTCTCCCTTGGCCCGCAGCGCGACGACGAAGCCCGCGATCTGCGCGGGCGTGGCGGCGCCCTCCATGATCTCGCCCATGGCGGCTGCCGCTTCGTCGTCGGAAAGCGAGTGACCGGCGAGCAACTTCGATATCGCACGTCCCCAGGCGAACGGCTCGGTCGTCGTCATAGAAGCGTCACGATCCACCCAGCAGACGCGCGAACGCGAGCGCATACGCGCACGCGGCCCCTTCGACCTCGTCGAGCGGAACCGACTCGCGCGCGGTGTGCGCGAGGGCGATGTCGCCGGGGCCGAGGACGATGACTTCGGCGCCTGCCTCGGCGAGAAAGCGCGCGTCCGAGGCGCCGCGGAATCCGATCAGTTGCGCGTCCGAGTCGGTCGTCTCGCCGACCGCGTCGGCGGCCGCTCGCACGAGGGCCGAGTCCTCCGGGACCTCGAATGGAGGCGCGTAGAACGCGAAGTCGACATCCGCGTCGAGGTCGGGAAAGCGCTCGCGCGCCCGATCGACGGCTGCCTGAATCGACGCAAGCACGTCTTCTTTCGATTCGGCGGGAACGCTGCGACGATCGACCTCGAAAGAGCAGGACGCCGGCACGATGTTGACCTTTGCCCCGCCGTGGATCGTGCCGACGTTGACGCTCGGCCCCCCGAGAAGCGGGTGCGAGACGTCGGGCAAGGTCTCCTCGAGACGAAGAACGATCTCGGCGGCGTGTTTGATCGCGCTTATGCCGCGCTCCGGCGCGCTGCCGTGTCCCGCGACTCCTTTGGTCGTGATTGTGAACCAACACGCGCCGCGTTGCGCGCGCACGACCCGTAGCGAGGTTGGTTCGCCGACGATTGCGGCCGTTGGTTTGGTGATGCCCTGCTCGACGAGATAGCCGGCCCCCTTGAACCCCATGGCCTCTTCGTCGGCGACGAGGTCGAGCTGCAGCGTCCCGTGCGGCTCCCAACCGAGCGCGCGCAGCGCGGTCACGGCCTCCAACGCCGCGGCCACGGGGCCCTTCGCGTCGCACGATCCGCGCCCGTGCAGTGTGTTGCCGTCGATACGTCCGCTAAATGGATCGTCGCTCCACAACGCCGGGTCGCCTGCGGGAACGACGTCGATGTGAGAGCAATAGGAGATGGTCGGGCCGGGCCCGCCGCTCCAGCGCGCGACGACGCTCGGGCGTCCGGGAGCGCCTTCGTGAAGCTCCGTATCGAGCCCGATGTCTTTACAGTAACGAGCCACGACGTCGGCGACCTCCGCTTCGTTGCCGGGAGGGTTCTCCGAGGGCGTTCTCACCATGTTCTGCAAGCGGTCGATCAGCCGGTCGCGCACAACGCGCGCGCGGATGCTCCCAATAGACGGCGTCATCTGACAAACTTCCCACCATGGACGACCCAGGCGGCCTGACGCCCTATCGCGTCTTCCTCGGCGCGGTCCTCGTGCTGTGGCCTTTCGTACTGGTGGGTTTCCTGTACCTCATGAGCAAGCTCGAGACCTACGTCAACAAGGTCGACGCGGAGACCCCGGAAGAGGCGGGGCTCGAGCCCGTCGAAGGAAGTCCGCCCGACAAAGAAGTCAAGATCGTCTTCGGCGGCAAGGTCGTGGGCGACTCCGATAGCTAGCATCTCGGCATCGTAACCACGCGCTCCGCCCCTACCTAAGCGCTATGCAATCGACTTCGACGCGCGCTCCCTTGGGG
>JALZCA010000102.1 GCA_030863285.1 Actinomycetota bacterium
CCCAAACACCGACGCCCGAGATCTCACCACGGTCGCGCCACAGCTCGACCGCGTACGGGATCACGAGCAGCAGACCGGCGGGGCGCGCCAGACTGGCGAACAGCCCTGCGACGCCTGCGATCAGGTAGTCGCGTCGGTGCAACGCGCCGAGAGAGAGCGCGCATGTGAGGAGGAAGACGGGCTCGCTGTAAGCGGCTGAATAGAAGAGGGCCGTCGGGAAGAGGCTGACGAGGAAGACGGTTCGCGTCGCCACGTCGCGTCCCGCCTTGCCTTCGGCATAGAACCAGACCCCGATCAGCGCGAGGAAGAAGATGACGTGGTTCGCGATGACGCCGAGCGTGTAAAAGCTCGTTGCGGTGAACACATCCGACACGGCGCGCACGATCATCGGAAAGAGCGGGAAGAACGCGACGTTGCTGTGTACGCCGGGCTGCCAGCTGTATCCGCCCTCGATGATCGTCGAGTACCAGAACCCATCCCATTGCCAACTCACTCCGATCAGTGCAGACGGAGCAGCGGGCGTGGAGACGGCGCCGATGAACGTCGTCGCGAACAGAGCCGTCAGGTAGAAGATCAGCCGCGACACGACGAAAGCGCCGACGACTCCCAGGAACATGCTCCGCAACCGACCGCGTGCCGAGTCGCCGTCCGCGAATTCGTCGGCGCGGTGGGTCGCGGTGTCGGTTCGCTCCGTGGGTCGCGTCATCACGTGGTGGCAGCGACCGTGACGTGTTGCGCGCCGAGAGGCAGGCGCCCCAGCACGCGATCGAGCTTCTGAGACAGCTCGATCATCCACGGCAGGAAAAGGATGTAGCGCGCATCGACGACACTCAGACCCGCGCGACGACTGAGCGACGCGACCTCGCGCCGCGTCAGTAGCACGACGTCCTCGTCAAAGTCGCACCGCGCGACGGCCAGTCGCGTGAGCGGGTTGATCGGGTTGTGTTCGAAGATCATGACTAGCCCGGGGTGTCGCGCGACCCTCTTCATCTCCGCAACGAAAGCACCTCGTGTCGCGACGTCGACGTGGTGCAGGACGCAGATCGCGAAGACGACGTCGAAGGTCCCGTCGGCGTAGGGGAGCGCGGTGCCGTCGTAGGTGCGATAGGCGACGTCGGGGTTCTCCGCCGCGGCGCGCTCGACGACGTCCTCCGCGACGTCGACGCCGTGCACCTCTTTGAACCTCGGGGCGATCAAGCGATCCGTGACGCCGACCCCGCAACCCACATCGAGAGCCGTCAAACCTTCGGTCGGTCCGAGATGTCGTTCGGTCAGCGCTACCAGATGGCGGGCCTTCGACTCCGTGAAGAAGTCGTGACTCTGCCGGACGAACCTGATCGAGTGCTGAACCTCGTCGCCGTACGTGTCTTTGTATTCGTTGAACGAGCCCGTCATCGCGGCTACGGATGCTCCGTGTCGTACCGCGTCTCGAAGTCGTCGACGGAACCGTCGAAGCCGATCTTGCGATCGACGACGTAGAGCGGACGCTGCTTCACCTCGCGGTGGATGTGCGCGACGTACTCGCCGATCATGCCGAGGATGATGAGCTGCACGCCGGCGAGGAAGAACGTGATGACGACGAGTGACGCCCACCCCGGGACGGCGTAGACGCCGAAGACCTTCACGAGCGCTGCGGCGATACCGCCGAGGAACGAGAACGTCGATAGCAGGAACCCGAGGTTCAGCGCGAGCCGCAGAGGAGCTTCGGAGAACCCGACCACCCCGTCGAGGGCGAAGTTGATCATCTTGCGGAGCGGATACTTCGTCGTCCCCGCGAACCGCTCCGCGCGGGTGAACGGGACGCCGATCTGCTCGAACCCCACCCACGCGAACATCCCGCGCACGTAACGGTTGCTCTCGCGCATCTGTTTGAACGCGTCGACGGCCTTGCGGTCGACGAGACGGAAGTCGCCGAGGTTCGGGGGCATGTCCGTGCCGGAAAGTCTCCGCAGGACCCGGTAGAAGAGCGACGCCGTGATGCGTTTGAAGAACGAGTCGCCGAGGCGCATCTGTCGGACGGCGTACACGACCTCGTAGCCTTCGCGCCACCGCCGCGCGAGCTCGAGGACGACTTCCGGCGGGTCCTGGAGGTCGCCATCCATGATCACGACCGCCCGCCCGGCCGCGACGTCCAAACCAGCTGTGATGGCTAGTTGGTGTCCGAAGTTGCGGGCGAAACGGACGACCTTGAAACGAGGATCGCGCTGCGACCGTTCGAGCATCAACGGGAAGCTCTCGTCGGTGCTGCGGTCGTCGACCAGCACGATCTCGGCGGGACCGTCGAGCTTGTCCATCAACTCCTCGAGCCTGCTCAGCAGCTCGGGAAGCGTCTCCGCCTCGTTGTAGATCGGGACGACGATCGAATACTCGGGGATGCTGTGGCGAACGCTCACGCGAGGTCGGACCTAGGAAGCGGGCGGCCTATGAGCGCGAGAAGTTCTCGAAGTAGCGGGAGGGGGTCGGCCCGCGCTGGCCCTGATACTTCGACCCGACCTTGCTCGACCCATAGGGGTTCTCGGCGTCGGACGTCAACCTGAAGAAGCTGATCTGGCCGATCTTCATCCCGGGATAGATCGTGATCGGCAGGTTCGCGACGTTCGAGAGCTCGAGCGTGAGGTGTCCTTCGAACCCCGGATCCACGTATCCCGCGGTGCTATGGATCAGGAGACCGAGGCGGCCGAGCGAGCTCTTCCCTTCGAGCCGCGCGACGAGGTCCGTGGGCAGGCGGACGTATTCGGCGGTGGAGCCCAGGACGAACTCGCCGGGATGCAGGATGAATGGCTCCGAATCCTGCACCTCGACCAGCTCCGTCAGGTCCTCCATCGGCTTCTTGACGTCGATGTAGGGGTGCCGCGCGTTGTGGAACGTCCGGAAGAAGCGATCGACGTGAAGGTCGACCGAGGACGGTTGCACGTCCCGCTCATCGAACGGGTCGATGCCGATCCTGTCGCTGGAGATGGCGTCGCGTATGTCGCGGTCCGACAGGATCATCGGGCGAGTCTACAAAGGGGCAGCGAGACCCCCGCCGCTCTCTGTCGCCGGCTTCTCGAACACGGCCCCCGCCTATAATCCAGACGCTCGCGGGTGTAGCTCAATGGCAGAGCTCTAGCTTCCCAAGCTAGTGACGGGGGTTCGATTCCCCTCACCCGCTCCATCACACGGCGTCTCCCGCGGCTAGCAGCCGCGGGCCTGCCTCGCAGAAGTCGAAGACGGCGCAATCCGTGCAGCGGGGCATCTTCGGCTTGCAGATCTTGCGGCCGTGCTCGATGAACGCTACGTGAAGGCTGTAGCGGATCTCGGGCGGGACCCGCGGCGTCAGTGACCGATGCGCCGCCTCAGCCGAGGCGCGTTCGCCGATCCAGCCCAGGCGGCGCGCGACACGGTGAACGTGCGTGTCGATCGGGAAGGCGTGTCGCCCCATCGAGAAGACGAGGACGCACGCCGCGGTCTTGGGCCCCACCCCGGGAAGCCCGCAGAGGTACTCCTCGACCTGCTCGTCCGAGAGATCGTTCAACCGCTCGAGGTCGAGGGACCCCTCGCGCTGCTCGATCTCGCGCAGGATCTGCTGGATACGACGCGCTTTCACGTCCGCGATGCCTCCGCGCCTGATCGCATCCGCAACCTCCTCGACAGGTGCCGCAAAGACTTCGTCCCACGTCGGGAACGTTTCCTTCAGCTGCGCGAAGGCACGGTCGCGGTTGAGGTCCGACGTGTGCTGCGACAGAACCGTCAGGACGAGCTCATCAAGGATCGCGAGTCGGTCCTTCGGGACGAACTCCCCCTGAGCTTTCCGCAGCCGATCGTGGAC
>JALZCA010000116.1 GCA_030863285.1 Actinomycetota bacterium
AGGACGAAAAGGCCACCAAGGAAACGATCGACGAGGACGGCTGGCTGCACTCGGGCGACGTTGGCGAGTTCAACGAGCACAACTACCTCAAGATCACCGACCGCAAGAAGGACCTCATCATCACCGCGGGCGGCAAGAACATCGCTCCGCAGGAGATCGAGAACAAGATCAAGTTCCACTCGCTCATCTCGCAGGTGGTCGTCATCGGTGACCGCCGCCCATTCCTCAGCGCGCTCGTGACGCTCGACGAGGAGAAGGCGCCGTCGTGGGCGAAGGAGCACGGGATCGACGGTGACATCGCGGAGATCGCGCACCACGAGCGCACGCTCAAGGAGATCGAGGGCGCGATAATCGAGGTGAACGACTCGCTCGCGAAGGTCGAGGGCGTCAAGAAGTTCCGCGTACTCGAGCGCGATTTCCTCCAGGAGGAGAACGAGATCACGCCGACGATGAAGGTCAAGCGCAAGCAGATCGGCGAGATCTACGCGGACGTCATCGAGGACATGTACAAGAAGGAGTCGCCCGTCGCGGCAGCTGCCGCGGCGCCAGAACGCAAGTAACGCCAAGAACTACGGCGGGAGCTCAGGGGCCGTCCTCAATGCGGGGGCGGCCCCTTCCCGTGTCCGTGTCGCAGGCGACGCGCATATGATTTCTCCAATTACTGCGGCTACCTGACAAGGAGGCGACAGTGCCGATCACCGTGCGCGATATCCGCGCGTTCAAGGAGCGCAAAGAGCGCTTCGCAATGCTCACCGCTTACGACGCGTTGTCCGCGCGTCTGCTCGATGAGGCCGGCATCCCGCTGCTTCTCGTAGGCGACACGCTCGCCGAGGTGATGCTCGGCTACGACTCGACCGTTCCGGTCACCATGGACGAGATGCTCCATCACACCCGCGCCGTACGACGCGGCGTGACCAACGCACTCATCGTCGGCGACATGCCGTTCATGAGCTATCAGGCGTCGATCGAAGACGGCATGCGCAACGCCGGTCGTTTCCTGAAAGAGGCCGGAGCGCGCGCGGTGAAGCTCGAGGGAGGGGGGCGCGTTCTCGAACTGGTGCACCGGCTCACTGAATCGGGCATCCCGGTGATGGGACACCTCGGGCTCACGCCCCAATCCGTGAATCAGTTCGGCGGCTATCGCGTTCAGGGGCGTGCCGCCGAGGATGCGCAGCGGATCCTCCAGGACGCAAAGGATCTGGAAGCCGCCGGGATCTTCGCCCTGGTGCTCGAGTGCGTCCCCGGCGAGCTCGCCAGGGAAGTGACGAGCACGGTCTCGGTCCCGACGATCGGCATCGGCGCCGGCCCCCACTGCGATGGCCAGGTGCTCGTGTACCACGACATGCTGGGGATCACGCCGGGCAAGCCCCCGAAGTTCGTAAAGCGCTACGCGGAGCTGGGCGACGAGATCGCCCGGGCCGCGCGGCACTTCGCCGACGAGGTCGCCGCGGGCTCCTATCCCGGCCCCGAGCACAGCTATGACTAGGGCCGTCCGAGCTCAACCCAGGCCTCGTCGCCGCCGATAGAAGGGTGGGAGGCCGTATACGAGCGCGGGAGAACACGTGGAATCCGCCCTGGGGAGACCAGACATAGCCACACCGGAGGCATCGAGCAAGAGGTGCCCCGAGTGCGGCGCATCGAACAAATCGAACGCGCAGTGGTGCGGGCAGTGCCTGACGAAGTTCGTCGCGGCCGCGCCGCCGCCCCCTCCGCCTCCACCTCCCGCGCGGACGTCCCGGGATCCGGAGATGCTCGACGACATCGACAAAGAGTTCCTGTCGTGGGAGACCGAGCGGGTTTCCGACCAACCGAGTTTTACGGGAACCGGCCAGGCCGGGGCCGTGCGCGTCGACGAGGATGGGATCAGCTGGACCTGCGTCAGGTGCGACACGGTCAACGCGTTCGACGCGAACGTGTGCGAGGTGTGCGGCGCTCAGTTCGCCGACTCGATTCGTCCCCCCGAGGAGCCTCGTCCGGCGCGCGACCCGAACAAGACGGCGCTCATCTCGTTGTTCATGCCGGGGGCCGGTCACGCCTATCTGGGCATGTGGGGCGAGGGCATCGCGCGCGCCGTGGTGAGCATCTGGGTCGTTTTGGTGTCGCTGTTCGCCGCCGCTCAAAACGTCCCGCAGGCGAGACTCATGGCGATCTTGTTCGCGGCCGTCGGAACCGGCTTGTGGATGGTCGGCGCGCACGACGCGCACCGGGAGGCGTCGGGGCTGTCGGGATCGGTGATCCTCAAACGAAGGTTCTTCCTATACCTCGTTCTCGGCCTCCTGCTGTTGTCGATCGTGATGATCTTTTCGATGGTGCTGGGAGCCCGCTGACCGTCGCATCGACAATCGTGCGACCCGGGATCGGGGTACACGGTGTTCCTCGGCCGTCGTCATGAGACGGATGCTTCCAAAACCGTCACATGGCGCACGGGGTGCACTTGGTAAGGGCACGTCGCACCGCAGGCCCCGCACGCGGGCTTAGCGTTGATGCGAACGCATGAGGGATCGTCACCGGCTGCGGGACAATGCGCTCCAGGTCTTTTTCTGCCGGCCGATAACCATTCCATGCGATTGTTCGTAGAC
>JALZCA010000139.1 GCA_030863285.1 Actinomycetota bacterium
CGAAGAGCGTGACGTCTGCGCCCGTGAACGGAAGCGTCTCGCCGTCGTCCGTAGTCGTCTCGGGACGAGTCAGCACATCGGCATCGACATCGGAGTCAACGCCCTTCTTCTCTTCCTTCTGGCAGACCGAGTTGTAGGGGTCGAGCTCACAGTTGATCTCCTGAGCCGACGCGACGCCCGTGAACACCCACAGTCCGGACAGCACCACCATCAAGGCCAAAAGGCTCCTGACGGCCCTCATTCCGTGTCGCTTCGTCACTACCTGTCTCCCTTCCATCGTCCTCCTACCTTCCTCTACTTACCATAGCCAGCGCCGTTCGCATAAGGATCTTTAGATCTTGCGCAAGCGACCAGTTCTCGATGTAGTAGTTGTCGAACGCCGCCCGCTCCTCGATCGACGTGTCGCCCCTCAATCCGTGAACCTGCGCCCATCCCGTGATCCCGGCGGGCAGGCGGTGGCGAGCATTGTAACTGGGGTACAGGTCCGAGAAGAGGTCTACGAAGTAAGGACGCTCGGGTCGGGGCCCAACTAGGGACATATCGCCCTTCAACACGTTGAATAGCTGGGGCAGCTCGTCGAGGCTCGTCTTGCGCAGGATCTTCCCGATCTTGGTCATTCGGGCCTCGTCCGCGGCCCACTCTGTCCCCTCGGCTTGACCACCTACCTTCATCGTCCTGAACTTGAGGATCTCGAATGCCTTGCCGTCCAGTCCTACCCGGGTTTGCTTGAGGAGAATCGGCCGACCGGTCTCGATGAGCGTGAGCAGCGCGAGCAACGCGAGCAGCGGAGAGATCAGCACGACGCCGACGGCCGCGACCACGAAGTCGATGGTCCGCTTCATGATCCACTCGGGGCGACTGCGCGCGGGCGCCTGAAGGCGCATAACGGGAAGTCCCCACAGGTGGTCGCCGCCGGTATCCGCCGCGCCGAGCTCGAAGAAGCGAGGGACGACCCACACGGTTGCACCTGCGGCCATCGCGCCGCGGATGACGTCGACCATGCCGTGCTGACTAGCGGCACTGAACGCGACCAGCACGACCTGGATCTTGTGTGACTCGACAATGTTGGGAATGTCCTCGAGACCGCCGATGGTGCGAGTACCGAGCTCGTCGGCGTTGAACTTCGGGTCGTCGTCGACCGCGCCCACTACCTCGAGCCCGTACTCCCGATGAGCGTCGAGCGTGTTCACGACCCGGCGGGCGATGTCGCCGCCGCCGACGATGAGCGTGCGGGCGCGCGCCGTCTTGGCCCGCAGGTTTCTCTCTATTCCGTAGGACACGCCGCGACCGGCGAGAAGCAAGGGCGCGGTCCCGACCGCGACGGCCAGCAAGACCTTGAGGTCGCCGATACCCACGGCGATCGAGACGCCCGACGCGACCGCGTAGGCGATCCACACGCGCCGGAAGATGTGACCGGCGTCGGTGAGCGCGCCGGCGCTGAGCTTGCCGCCGCGATCGCGGTTCGGCGCGAGCACGAAGACGAACGACAGCAACCCGAACAATGCGACTGCCGGATCGAGGTTCCCCGTCACGAAACGCGAGACCCACAGGACCGCCAGCAGGATCCACACGTCCGTCAGCGAGACGATGTCGCCCGCGACGACGTAGGCGGAGCGTTCCTGCGCCGCGGCGGCCGCGCCCGCGGCCGACGTCCGTAAGGCCGAACGCGGAGCTTCGAGTTCCTGGACCGGAGGCGTCATGCAGCACCACCTCCGTCGCGTTCGCCGTTCGAGTGAAGGCCTTGACTAGCTCGTATCGCCACTTACTCCACCACCGTTGCCGGGCTCCCTGAGTGCTTGCTTCGCCACCGCGCCACCGCGCCCGCTGCAGCCGCTTCCGGCTACAGTGAGTTGCCGTTCCATTACGTTTTCCGCCACGGGCGTCGGATTCCTGCACAAATGGGGGAATCCATCTCCCACAAACTGGTGAGATACCTCCCCCGTTGAGGTGACCCTAATCGTCCATATTCTGCCATTCGCCATACATGGAAGTATCTGGAAAAGCGCCGGTCGCGGCAATACGTAGAACTACGTATCCCGCCCGCGGCTGAGGGCGGGCGCTCCGCCCTGGAGGGAGGGGTCGAGTGGGAAGGTCTTTAGAGTTCGGCGGCGCTGGGCCGCGGACCGGGGCTCCGTCCCGCTCTTAGGGGTTAGAGGACCCTCCGAGAGGCTCGCGATCCTCCTCGAAGTCGAACGCGGAATCGCTCCCGGCCTCGCCGCCGCTTGCACCCGAGTCGGCGGTCGGCGGAGGCGGCGGCTCCTTCACCGTGTTGGCGGCGGCTCCCCCGAGCACGGGGCCGTCGCCGCTGGCAGGCGTGACCGGCGAACCGTTGGCGTCGGCGCTCTCGAGCTCCTGGCGCATCGACTGCAGCATCATCTCGAGGGCGTAGAGGCGCTGGCGCAGCTTCGACTCCGCACTCTGGAGCTTCTCGACCCTGCGCGACGCGTCGAGCGTCCGCTCCGACGCGTCTCTCTCGGCCTCGGCTCGCACCTGCACCGCGTGGCGCTCCGCCTCTTCGGTGAGGCGACGGGCGGCGTTGCTGGCCGCCTCGCGCAGCGTGTTGGCCTCCTCCTCGGCGCGCCGGCGCATCGCGGTCGCCTCTTCTTCGGCCTTCCGCTTGAGCTGGTCGGCCGACTGCTTGGCGACCTGAAGAACCTGCCCGATGTCCTTGCCGAGGGCCTCGTACGCGTTGGTCCCGGGATCCGTCGTCGCGGTCGGCGCGGAGGTGGAGCTCTCGAGGGCGGCCCGGTAGTCGGCGGCGACCGCCTTAAGGAAGGCCTTGACCTCGTCCTTGTCGTAGCCGCGCAGCGTTATCAGGAATTCTTTGCTGTCGATTTCCTCTGGGGTGAACGGCACCTTGGGACCAACCTTTCGCCTCGCGTGTCAGGTCTCACAGCAGAGTCTCACGCCGCCGTGCCCTCCATGTCAACGACGTAGGCAAGGAGGAGACGGGTCAGGAGGCCGCCCTGAAGTAAGCGACGGTCTGCTTGAGCCCATCCTCGAGGTCCGTCGACGGACGCCAGCCCAGCGCGGAGGCCGCTTTGCTCGGGTCCACGACGATGCGGTGCAGCTCACCCGAACGGGCCGGTGCGTAGACGGGGTCGTGCCGCGTTCCGGTGAGCTCGGCCAGCTTGGTGAAGAGCTCGTTGACCGATAGCTCGCGCCCACTCGAGACGTTGACGAGCTCGCCGCTGCCCCGGTCGCGCGCGGCAACGAATGCCGACACGACGTCGTCTACGAATACGAAGTCGCGCGTCTGGCTGCCGTCGCCGTAGATCGTGCACGGCCGACCGGCCAGCATCTTGCGGCAGAAGATAGCGACGACCTGACCCTCGAGCCCCACCTCGGAGGCGGGCTCTTGTCGAGGGCCGTAGACGTTCGAGAGAGCGAGGGCCGAGTAGTCGAGGTCTTGCACGGTCTTGAAGTAGCGCAGGTAGTCGAGCACGACCTTCTTGGACACCCCGTACGGGGATTCGGGAAGCGATTCGGGCAGGAACACCTGGTCCTCGGTCACCGGAAGACGGCCGGCGTCCGGCTCGCCGTAGATACAGCCCCCCGACGAGGTGAACACGACTTTGCGCGTCCCGGCCTCCTTCGAGGCCTGAAGGATGTTCAAGGTCCCGATGACGTTCAGCATCGCGTCGTGAATCGGGTCGCTTACCGACTTGCGGACGTAGACCTGCGCCGCCAGGTGGAAGACCACCTCCGGCTTGAAGCGCTTGATCAACTCGGGCAAGGCGGTCGACGTGATGTCGACGCGTTGAAAGGTGAACTTGCCCATCGTGGATCGTCGCGCGTCGCCGAGGTTGGCGAGCGTGCCCGACGACAGGTCGTCGACGCCCAGCACCTCCTCGCCCTCGGTCAACAGACGGTCCACGAGGTGCGAGCCGATGAAGCCCGCGGCCCCCGTTACGAGAACTCGCATTCTTTCCTCCTAAGTGGAGCTGTTGTGGCGCCGGATCCCGTCGAATTCGGACGGATCGAGACACCGGTGCGGCCGTCCGCCGGCCGTCCCGAAGCGCAGATCGTGCTGCCGAGGATACTCAGCGCGAGCGCAAAGGGGGGCCGGGCATGCGTCAGGACGCCGCTCCGGCGCCGGCGACCTCGCCGTCCGCAAGCGCCTCCTCCTCGACGTGCGCGCCGTTGCGGACCACGACCCCGGCCCCCACGACCGACCGCCGCACGAGTGCGCCCGGCTCCACCGTGACGCCGTCCAGCAAGACCGAGTCCTCGACCACCGCCGTCTCGCCGACGACGCAGCGCGGCCCCAGACACGACCTCGTGACCGACGCTCCCGGGGAGACGTCGACGTCGCGCGCCAATAAGCAGGATCTTGCATCGGTCGTAAGGTCCGGCAGCTGATACGCGCCGGCGAGCGCGTCGAGGTTCGCCTGCAGGTACTTCTCGGGAGTCCCGATGTCCATCCAGTAGGCGTCGGTCCCGAGCGCGAACAGCGCGGCGCCTTCCTCGACCAGCTGCGGGAAGAGCTGACGTTCGGCGGACCAGACCTCGCCTGCCGGGATGCGATCGAGGATCGACGGCTCGAAGACGTAGACGCCGGCATTGATGAGGTTGGTCGGAGCCTCGTCGCGCGGCGGCTTCTCGATGAAGCCCAGCACCCGTCCGTCGTCGTCGGTGGGCACGACGCCGAAGGCCGATGGGTCTTCGACCGCGTGCAAGACGATCGTCGCCTCCGCTTGCTTCGACCTGTGCCACTCGAGGACCGACGTGAGGTCGAGATCGGTGAGGATGTCGCCGTTGAACGCGACGAAGGTGTCGTCGCCGACGAGTCCCTGCGCGTTCTTGAACGCCCCCGCGGTCCCCAGCGGCCGTTCTTCGAACGTCGTCTCGATCGTCATCCCGGCCCCCGCGGCGCGAGCGATGACGTCGGAGAACGCGTCCGCCAGATAGCTCGTGAGAAGCCCTGCTTCGTAGATGCCGTGGCGCATCAACAGATCGAAGACATGCTCGATGTGAGGCCGGTTCGCGATCGGAAGCATGTGTTTGGGCCGCGTGTAGGTCAGCGGTCTAAGGCGGGTGCCGTACCCGCCGGCGAGGATCAGCGCCTTCAAACGCGGTGCCTCAGAGACCCGACACGCGCCGGAAGGACAACCCGACGATCGCTATCCCGATGGCGACGACGATGACGCCGATCCACCGAAGCGTCGGGACGTGCTCGTGCAGGAACACCCGCGCGAAGAGCACGATCAATATGTAGGAGACGCCGACAAACGGATAGGCGACCGACAACGGGACGCGCGACAAGACGACGAGCCAGAAGAGCGCGGAGACGCCGAACAGCACGAGCCCGACCCAGAGGCGGGGCTCGGTGACGGCGCGCTTGAGGGTCTCGGTCGTAGCCGAGACCTCCCGGGCTCCGATGCGCCCGATCTCGCGCATCGCGGCCTTGAGCGTCAGTTGACCCGCTATGGCGAACACCACGCTTACGAGGAGGAGGGCGAGAGAGATCGCGGACAGCGTCGAACGATCCGCCGCGATATCGAGCGACTTCGTAAAGGTTTCGGGGGGCGGGGCGTCGACGGCCATCGCCCGGCAGTCTAAGCAACGATCCGAACAACGCCGCGAGTTCACGCGGCGAGACGGCCTTGCGTTTAGTCGACGAAGTCGACCCTGAACAAGGTGTCCTTCAGGCCGAGCGCGCTCTTGACCTGATAGCCGCTGGCGCGCACGGTCCGCTCGGCCCCCACGATCCGAACACCGCCGCTGCCGTCAGCCTTCACCACCGTCACGCGGCCCGAGACGCCGAAGGGCCGCTCGAGCGTGAAGCGCTGCACCGGGCCGGTGCCGAAGTAGGCGTCGAGCTTCGAGGAGAAGCTCGACCACGACATCTCGACGCGCCATTCGTGGTTGATGTTGGCCGAGGTCGAATCGGCGCGGTCGTTGACGCCGCGCAGGTAGGGAAGCGGCGTGCCGCCCCAGACGTCCTCGTTGTCCTCGGTGTGGCCTCCGGACGACGACATGTAGAGAGCGAGGATGGGAACGCCGTCGTAGAGGACCGCGTGGTCCTCGGTCGAACGAACGGCCCTCCTCCAGTTGCCCCAGTACGAGCCCGCGGCGAGGCGCCGGTCGTCTCCGAGGTAGACCTGGTCGTAGGAGGAGTCGTAGACGGCACAGTCACAGGTGTCGCGGTGCTGGCCGGTGGTCTTGATCTTGTGCGACGCGTAGGTCCGGGCGATGATCGCCTGCACCCGCAGCGACTCCTTCGGCCAGGAGGCCGAGACCTCGGCGATGCCGAGGAGGTACTCCTCCATCGGGATGGCCCCGACGAGGCGCAGGCAGCGTCCGTCGAGGCAGGAGCCGCCGTAGGAGTCCAGGAGCATTTCGCCGTGCTTGTAGGAGGTGTCCTTGTCGACGACGCGGACGAGCGTGTCGTACGGCTCGTACTCGACGACCACAGGTTGGTTGCCGCCGAGCGTCCGGTCTCCGGAGTCGCGCACGACGTCGCCGTTCTTGAAGAGATAGATCGAGCCGCGGGGGCCGGGTTGCACCTTCCAGTTCGCGTTGGTGCCCCCGCTGACGAACGGTTCGGAGCCCTTGACCGCAAACGCGAGCCTCCCGCCATCGGCGCGCAATGCCGACGAGGTGAACTCGATCTCGGACTGGCCCTGCAAGAGGCCGACGCGTACCTGGTTGGGGAGGTTCGTCGCCTTGACCGTCGTGTCGGTGTAGTAGTGGCGCAGGATGCGATCGGCGCTCCAGCCGTTGCCGGCTCGCTCGTAGGCGCCCCATTGCGAGAGGCCGAGACCGTGTCCCCATCCACCTCCCGTGATGACGACCTTCGTCGCCGCCCGTGCGGGGATCGCGGGCAGCGTCGCCACCACGGTGCCGAGCAACGCCGCGGCGACTACCTTGCTCAGGAACCGGCGCGGGCCGCCTCGTAGGTCGCGAGCGTCTGCGTCGCGGTTGATTGCCACGTGAACGTCGCCGCGTGGGCGCGGCCCGCGAACGACATTGATTTGCGTGATTGCTCGTCCGAGGCCAGTTGGCTCAGTGCGCTCGCCAGCGCGTCGACGTCCAGTGGATCGACGATCCGCGCCGCTTCCCCTAGAACCTCCTGCGCGCACGGGTAGTCCCCCGCGATCACCGGCGTCCCCGCGGCCATCGCCTCCAGCGGAGGCAGGCCGAAGCCCTCGTAGAGCGACGGATAGCAGAAGAGATCGGCCGCGCTTAGAAGTCCCGGAAGGGTCTCGTCGCCCATCCAGCCCGTGAGCACTACTCCCGGGGTCTCCGGAAGGTCCGGGCCCCACCCCTGTGGCCCCGCCAGCACCAAAGTCCATATGCCGAGATTGTCGGCAGCACGGCGCCATGCCTGTAGTAAGCGCGGGAGGTTCTTGCGGGGCTCGATTGTGCCCGCGGCCAGCGCAAACGGGCGTCTGATCCCCATCTTCTCGAGCGCCGTGTCCGACAGAGGGGTCGACCCGAAGAAGAGCGGCGAGACCCCCTCGTGCGTCACCGAGATGCGCTCCCGATCGACGTCCATCTCGGCGGCGACCTCGTCGGCGACGGCGGCCGTCGGCGTGATCACGCGGGCGGCCCGCTCCACCGACCAGGGAACGAGCGTCCGCAGCCTCTCGCCACCCGGGAACGTGTCGTCGCGCAGATAGGAGAGGTCATGAACGGTGACGACCCCCGCGGCCTCGTCCAGCGCCGGCAGGACGAAGTTCGTCGCGTGCACAACGTCGACTCGCCCGACCAGGCGTTCGAGAGCGGGGCGATCGAAGCGACGCCACGCGGCCTGGACGAGCTTGGCCGGCATCCGCCAGCGAGCGACCGAGTCGTCGGTCCTCCCCCGCAGGGCGACCGCGTAGCGCCGGACGTCGGTCCCGCGCACCTCGAGTGCCTCGACCAGCTCGCGCGCGTAGCGTCCCACCCCCGTCGGCCTGCCGCTGAGGGGGCCGACGTCAAACGCAATGCGCACTAGTCGACCTGAACGGTTGTTGCTTCGTCTTGGTGCGCCCGGTACCACTCGATCGTCCGGCGCAGCCCCTCTTCGAGCGGCACCTTGGCCTCGAACCCAAAGGCCTGCTTCGCCCGCGTCACGTCGAGCCTGCGGCGCGGCTGCCCGTCGGGCTTCGACGGGTCGAACCGGAGCTCGCCCTCGAACCCCACCAGGCGCGCGACGAGGCTTGCGAGGTCGGCTATCGAGATCTCCTCGCCGGAGCCCAGGTTTAGCGGGGCCGGATCGTCGTATTGCTCGGTGGCCAGAGCGATTCCCTCGGCGGCGTCGTCGACGTAGAGGAACTCGCGCGTCGCGCGACCGGTCCCCCATACCTCGAGGACGTCGTCGCCCCTCTCGACCGCGTCGACGCATTTCTTTATCAGGGCCGGGATCACGTGACTCACGCTGGGATGGAACTTGTCGCCGGGGCCGTAGAGGTTGACGGGCATGAGGTAGATCGACTTCTGGCCGAACTGCTGTCGGTTGGCCTGCGCGTGAACGAGCAAAGCCTTCTTGGCGACGCCGTAGGGCGCGTTCGTGATCTCTGGATAGCCGTCCCAGAGCGCGTCCTCTTTGAACGGCACCGGGGTCTGATTCGGATACGAGCAGATCGTCCCGATGAGCACGGTCTTGAAGGTCGAGCGGAGACGAGCTTCTTCGATCACATAGGTCCCCATCAGGAGATTCGTCGTGTAGAGCTCGGCGGGGCGGTTCACGTTCATCCCGATGCCGCCCACGCGCGCGGCGAGGTGGATGACTACGTCCGGCGTGACGTTCGCGAAGAGCTTCTCGACCTGGTCTCGCTGCGTCAGGTCGTACTCGTTGCTGCGCGGTGACGCGATCTCGCGCGCCCCGCGGGCGCGCAGCTTTTCGATCAACCTGCGTCCGAGGAAGCCGGATCCTCCCGTTACGAGGATCCTCTTGTCGCTCCAGAAGTCGTCCACCTCGCCATCGTAAGCGTGGCTTCGCGCCGGCGGTGATCGGTCGAGGAGCGGGAACGGTTGCCCATTCCCCTGCGTGGGAGAATCCGGCCCGTGAACGCGTCCCGCCTGCGCGTTGCGATGACACTCGAACAGTTCTGGCACCGCGTTCCGGGAGGCACGGCGGTCGCCGCGTTCGAGATGGCGCGCGCCCTCGCCGATCTCGATCTGGAGCTCGTGGGCGTCTCGGCGCGCCACCGGCGCCCGACCGACGAGCGATGGCGCGTGCCGTTCTCGATCGAGCAGCTCCCTCTCCCGCGACCGCTGCTCTACGAGACGTGGCACAGACTGCGCGCGCCGCGCGTCGAGCGAGCCACCGGCCTCGTCGACGTCATCCACGCGACGACGATGGCGATCCCACCCAAGACGGCTCCGCTCGTCGTGACGGTTCACGACCTCGCCTGGATCGACAACCCGGAGCACTTCACGGCGCGTGGGGTTGAGTTCTTCCGGCGCGGGTTCGAGCTCGTTCGCCGGGAAGCGGACCTCGTCATGTGTCCTTCGAAGGCGACGCTCCAAGCTTGCATCCAGCATGGCGTCGCGCGGTCGCGTCTGCGTCTCGTACCGCTCGGCGTCTCGGTGCGTGCGACCTCGCCCGAAGAGGTGGAGAACGTACGCGCCAAATACGGCCTCGACCGTCCATACGTGCTGTGGACCGGCACGATCGAGCCTCGCAAGAACCTCGCCAATCTCGTGCGCGCGTTCGCGGATCTGGACGGCCGTCACGACCTCGTGCTCGCGGGCCCCAGGGGGTGGAACGAGGACCTCGACGAGCTCGTGCAACCGTTGCGCCGGCGGATAAGGGCGCTGGGTTTCGTCCCGGACCCACACCTGGCGCCGCTCTACGCCGGAGCGGATGCGTTCTGCTATCCGAGTCTGATCGAGGGCTTCGGCTTCCCGGTGCTCGAGGCGATGGCCCAGGGGACTCCGGTCGTCACGTCGGCCGGGACGTCGACCGAAGAGCTCGCGCGCGATGCCGGCATCCTGGTCGATCCGACCGATCCCCAGTCGATCGCGGATGGGTTGCGGTCCATCCTCGACCACGGTGAGTACGCTGACGAGCTGGCGGCCGCCGGTCGAGCACGTGCCGCCGAGTATCCGTGGTCGCGCACCGCCGAGTTGCTGCTCGATGTCTATCGGGAGGTAGTCGCGTGAGGAAGGTCGGGATCAACCTCGTCTGGATGGTCCCCGGAGTCGTCGGTGGTTCCGAGACCTACATCGCGCGCCTGCTGAGCGGGCTTGCCGAGCGCCCCACGCGCTTCGACTACACGCTGTTCGCACTGCCGCAGTTCAAGGAGGCGCATCCCGAGCTCGCTCAGACGTTCAAGACGGCGTACGCGCCCGTGCGCGGGCGCATGAAGTCATTTCGCGTTGCCGGCGAGAGCACGTGGCTGCTGGCGCAGTGCAAGATCCGCAACATCGATCTCGTGCATCACGCGGGTGGGATCGTGCCGGTCGTGAGGACGAATCGTCCCGTGCTGACTATCCACGACCTGCAGTACCTCGACTACCCCGAGTACTTCACGCGTGCAAAGCTCACGTATCTCAAGACGATGGTCCCGCGTTCGGCCGAGGCGGCGCGGCTCATCATGACCCCGAGCCAGTTCACGCGCCGTCAAGTCATCGAGCGGCTGAACATCGACCCCAGCATCGTCTCCGTCGTGCCGCACGGGATCTCGCCGCGTGAAGGACGTGAGCCCGCGCGCGAGGTGCGAGAGCGCTATGAGCTCGCCGATCAATTCTTTCTGTATCCGGCGATCACATACCCGCACAAGAACCATCTCGTCCTGATCCGTGCGTTCGCAGGATTGCTCGAGAAGCATCCCGAGACCACGCTCGTGCTGACGGGCGCAAAGGGTTCGATGGAAGTTCGCATCTTCAAAGAAGTCCAGGAGCTCGGCATCGAGAAGAACGTCAAGCGCCTCGGCTACGTCCCCGCGCGCGACCTCGACGCGCTCTAC
>JALZCA010000168.1 GCA_030863285.1 Actinomycetota bacterium
ACGCCCGAGAGCATCGCCCCCGCAAGACCGATGCACGTCACCATCGCGACTATCCAGATCGCGACCACCCGCCAGGGCTTCCTGCTGCTGGCGCGCGCCAGGGCCTCCGGCGAGATCTTGCGTCTTGCTGCCACCTTTGCCTCCCTCGTCCTCTTTCGCGGCTTTCTTACACTGTAAGTCTCCGGCCATTCTTTCCATACGCTGTAAGGTTGTCAACAGCAGGCCGAGCAATTTACGTAGAACTGCGTACGGGGGAAAGGTGGCCTCTACCAGCGAAAACAGCGTCGGGACCCGGGAGCGCTCGCGGGTCGGGTTGACCCGCGACAAGATCCTGCGGACCGCGCTCGCGCTCATCGACCGCGACGGCCTCGAGGCGCTCAGCATGCGCAAGCTCGGAGCCGAGCTAGGGGTCGAGGCGATGTCGCTCTACAACCACGTTCCGAACAAGGACGCCCTGCTCGACGGGGTCACCGAGATCATGTTGCGCGAGATCGACATGACCGCCATCGACGAGGGCCCCTGGGATGAGGCGCTTCGGGCTGCGTGTCGGTCCTTCCGCAGCGTCCTGCTCGCGCACCCGAACGCGATGCCGCTCATCGCGACGCGCCCCGAGGTGACCCCCGAGGGCTTCTATCCGATCGAGCTCTCGCTCGGGGTGTTCAAGAAAGCGGGCTTCGGCTCGGAGGACATGGTCCTTGCGCACTGGTTGGTCGTCGGCTACGTCCTCGGACATGTCGGCTTCCAGGTCGCCAGCCCCCTCGCCGACCCGGACCAGGTTGATCGCGAGATCGCCCTGCGCAGAGAGAAGCTGCCCCCCGAGAGCTTCCCCAACATGCATGCCGCGCTCCCCTACTTGGAGCAGTGCGACTTCGAAGCCGGTTTCGAGTTCGGCCTCGACACGATCATCGAGGGCCTCAAGCTCAGGCTGGCGTAGCGGCCGCCTCCGTCGGAGTCACCGCGCGCAGCAGCGCCTCGGCCTTGTTGCGCGTCTCCGCAACCTCGCTCTCGGCGACCGAGTCGGCCACGATCCCGGCGCCGGCCTGCACGTAGGCGCGTCCTCCGGTCGCGACGATCGTGCGGATCGTGATGCAGGTGTCGACGTTGCCGGAGAAATCGAAGTAGCCCACCACGCCCGCGTACGGTCCACGGCGCGTCGGCTCGAGGGAATCGATGATCTCCATGGCGCGCACCTTCGGTGCTCCCGACACCGTTCCCGCGGGAAAACAAGCCGTCAAAGCGTCGAACGGCGAACGCCCGCGCGCGAGCCTCCCGCTGACGCTCGACACGATGTGCATGACGTGCGAGTAGCGCTCGATCACCATCAGGTCGTCGACCTTCACCGAGCCGTACTCGGCGACGCGCCCGACGTCGTTGCGCGCGAGGTCGACCAGCATTACGTGCTCGGCCCGTTCCTTGTCGTCGCCCAGCAGATCCTGCTCGAGAAGCGCGTCCTCTTCGTCGGTTGCCCCTCGGCGACGAGTTCCGGCAATCGGTCGCGTAACGATGCGCTCCCCGGTCACGCGTACGAGAGGTTCCGGTGACGAGCCCGCGATCTCGACGGCGGGGTGCGTTGACGTCTCGGCAAAGCGCAAGAAGTACATGTAGGGACTTGGGTTGACCGTTCTCAGCCGGCGATACGCGTCGAACGCGCCGTCCTCCATCGATGCGCTCCAGCGCCGCGACGGGACGACCTGAAAGATGTCGCCCGCGTAGATGTGCTGTCGCGCCCGTTCCACCCAGTCGCCGTACTGCTCGTCCGAGACCGTGACCTCGAAATCCGATCCGGTCGCCGTTCCCAACGCTAGGGGTGTCTCCGCCACCGGCGAACGCAGGCGTTCGACGACGTCGTCGCACCGCTCGATTGCCGCCGAGTAGTCGCTCGCGGGGTCATCCGACGTTGGGACGTTCGTGATGACGAAAGCCTTTTGAGAGAGGTGATCGAACACCACGAAGGTGCGCGTCAGAACGAACGCGAGGTCGGGCAAACCGAGGTCGTCGTCGGGTGCTTTCTCCAAGCGTTCGAGCTCGCGCACGCAGTCGTAGCCCACGTAACCGACCGCGCCGCCGTGAAGGGGTGGCAGCCCGGGAAGGTCGGGGGCCGTGCACGAAGCCATCAGACGTTTCATGTATGCAAGCGGAGGTTCGCCGTCCTCCGGTACCAGTGGAGGAGCGCCGTCGACGTCGACGGCTCCGTCCTTGCCGCGGATCTCCGCGAACGCATCTCCGCCGAGGAACGAGTACCGCCCCCATCTCTCTCCGCCCTCGACGCTCTCGAGCAAGAACCCGTTCGGCCTCGGATCCAGCCTCAAGAAAGCGGCCACCGGAGTCAGCGTGTCGGCGAAGATCTCGCGCCACACGGGCACGACCGGATGCCGGCCCGCCAGGTCTTCGAACGACGCCCGGTCGGGTCGGTAGTCGCTCAAGGCGACGAGCCGGTTCCCAGCGCGCGGAAGAAGCAGGTTTCGGCCCCCGTATGACAGGCGGGCCCTGCGGCCTCGACGAGATAGAGCAATGCGTCGCCGTCGCAGTCGAACCGCACCTCCACGACCTTCTGGACGTTGCCCGACGTCGCGCCCTTGTTCCAGTACTCGTTGCGGGAGCGGCTCCAGAACCACGTCGTCTTGGTGTCGAGCGTCCGCCGTACTGCTTCTTCGTCGGCGTAGGCGAGCATGAGCACCTTGTTCGTGCGCACGTCCTGCACGACGGCGGGCACCAGTCCCCGGTCGTCGAAGCGCAACCGGTCGAGACCCTCGGTCACGGCTGCAGGTCGTAGGTAAACGGATCCGTGAAGTGCTCCGGGCCATCGGCGGTCACGATGACCGTGTCCTCGAGACGCACGCCCCCCACTCCATCGAAGTAGAGGCCGGGCTCGAGCGTGATGACGTCGCCCTCGACGAGCTCGTCCGACCGCCGTCCAACGTTCGGTCGCTCGTGGACTTCGAGGCCGACACCGTGACCCAGCCCGTGGTTGAAGCCCTCCGTCAGCGGTGAGGCGCCGTCATTGTGCACTTGTGTTGGGTGACCTCTCTCGTTGAAGAAGTCCGCGACCCGCCGGTAGACGTCGGATGCTCCCGGCCGAACCGCCTTGAGAGCGATGCCGAGCGCCTCCCTGACGTGCGCGTGCAAGCGCTCGACCTCTGCGCTCGGCCGGCCCGGAACGAACGTGCGCGTCATGTCCGCGTAAGCACCCGTCCGCATGTCGCGCGGCCACACGTCGACGATGCAGGTTTCGTTCGGGAGTAGGGGGCCGGTGCCGGGGTCGTGACCGCGCATACCGTTCGAACCGGACTGTACGAGCAGGTCGTGACAC
>JALZCA010000187.1 GCA_030863285.1 Actinomycetota bacterium
GGCCGCGGGAACGACACGATGCGCGGAGGAAGTGGAGTCGACGTCGGCTTCGGCGGGCCCGGCACCGATAGCTGCTCGAGCATCGAGAACGCCACCGACTGCGAATAGCCCACACCTTTTCAGATCCTGCGCCGCGGACCGTGTAGTGGGCGCGCGCAAGGGGTAGGCCTCTTGAGGTCATTGCTCGAGCTCGGGGGTCGTGTGTGGAGGTGTCGCGGCGCAGCCTGCTACGCCTTGGTGCGGCAGGCGCCGTCGGCGGGTTGGCTGCGTGCGCCGAAGGCGAGGGGATAGGCGGATTGTTCACGCGCGAGCGTTCGGCGGGGGGACCCGATTACTCCGCCGGCCGGCTCGGGGCGCGCCCACGCGACAACATCCGAGGCCCGGCCCCCTCGGGCATGCAGCAACTCGGATCGAAAGCGGGCGACGGGTTCCTCTACGTCCCCGAGGGATACGACCCTGCCACGCCGGCGCCTCTCGCGATGACCCTTCACGGCGCCGGCGGGGAGGCTGAGCGCGGGCTCGATCTCTTCCTCGACTATGCAGATGAACGAGGCGTGATCCTCGTCGCGCCGAAGGCACGCTCGCAGACGTGGGACGTCATCCTGGGCGGCTTCGGCTCCGACGTCGCGTCCATCGGCCGTGTGCTCCAGGACGTCTTCTCGTCGTACGCGATCGACGATCGGAACCTTGCGATCTCGGGCTTCTCCGACGGCGCGTCGTACGCGTTGACTTTGGGATTGACGAACGGCGACCTCTTCAGCCACGTCATCGCGTTCTCCCCCGGCTTCACCGCGGAGGAACAACGTCGCGGAAAGCCCCCGGTCTTCATCTCGCACGGCACGCGCGACGGCGTGCTGCCCATAGACCAGACGAGCCGACAGATCGTTCCCAGACTCGAGGATGCCGGATACGACGTCACCTTCGTCGAGTTCGACGGCGGGCACGTACGTAGGCCGCAGATCACAGGTCGTGCGATGGAGTGGTGGCTCGACTAGGCAAGGAAAAGGAGGAGACAGTGGAACAGGGACCGGAAGAGCTTCCCGACGAGCACTCGGGCGATAGAGATAAGGCGCTCCAAGACCTCACCGACAAGCCGCTCGACGACAAGGGGGCCGGAGCCAAACCGACGGAAGGCAACGACGACACGGGATCAGGGGCGAAGTCCTCGGGTGATTAGGTCGACGCCATTGGTGGTAAGCCCTTGGCATGGACACGAACAAAGCAAGGACGCGACTCCAAGATGAACGCGACCGGCTCGAGAGGCTGATCGCGGAAGAAGACGAGGGCACGACGCGCGATCAACCGCAGAACTCGTTCGAAGAGATCTCCGCCTACGACCAACATCCGGCCGACCAGGGCACCGAGACTTTCGAACAGGAGAAGGCGTTGTCGATCCTCGAGCAGCACCAGGCGGATCTGGCCGACGTCGAGCGCGCGCTCGGACGACTCGAAGACGGGACCTACGGCAAATGCGAGGCGTGCGGTAAGGAAATCCCGGAAGAACGGCTGGAAGCACGACCGGCGGCGCGCTTTTGCCTCGAGGATCAAAAGCTAGTCGAGCAAGGACTGCATCCGCAAAGCGGCCCGAGCCACTGAGAGGAGCCGAACATGGATCCTGAAACGATCGACGAAATCCAGGCTGCGCTGAACGACTCCGACCGCGTGGACGCGCGCCGTATCCAGGTCGAACCCAAGGGCGAAGGTGTCTTGCTGCGGGGATCGGTGTCGAGTGCCGACGAGGCCTCTGCCGCCGCGCTCATCGCCGAGGGGTACGCCACGCTCGTCACATCAGAGTTGTTCGTCGACCCCAACCTGCGCGAGGGAGCGGTCGACGCCCACGAAAGCGAGGAGGCCGTGCCGGCGGAGAACGAGATCCTCGTCGGCGACACCGACATGCTCGCCGGCCCCGAGACGCGCATCGAGACGGATATGGACCGAGCTCTCGAGGAGAACGTTCCCTGGGATCCGCCCACCGAGCCGCATCTCGCCCCGGCCGGCGCCGAGTACGGGGGCGCCACGAGCGAAGGTGGGCCGGAGCCGATCGACACCAGCGATCCCGATCCTGCGGAGGTAAGTCGAGCCGACTACGCGGCCGCAGATCTCAGCCAGGAGGAACTGGAGCTCCCACCGGAGCGCGTCCCGTCACTCGACCCGGAGGGAGTGCAACCGCCCGCCGAGCCCACCCCTGACCCGATCGGCGTCGACGGTCTGGGTGCAACCACGCCGGACGAGCCCGAGCCGTTCCCGGAACAGGTGCCGGGCACGGGGCAGGGTCTCGGAGGAGTCGGCGAGGGAACCGCGGGAGGCGGCAGCATCTCCGGCGTGCCCGCAACCGAGACCGGAGCGCGCGGAGCGGACACGAAGGCTGCCGACCCGGCGAGGAGCACGGGCGGTTCGATGACCGACGCGGGCACGTCTCGGGGGCCAGAGGCGCGGCCCGACGAGCCGCTGCGCGAGGACTTCCCGAGCCCGGATCCCGAGGAGCGCTAGTTCCGCGCGGTCAGAACAGAGTCTGGCCGCACCACAACAGCGCCATCCCCGCTCCCATCGTCGCGATGACGTTGCGCGTCTTCCACGCGACCACGGCGGCCACGACGGTCGCGCTCGCGCGCAACGGCAACGAGTCGAGGTCGATCTCGCCGTGCGTGACGAACGCGCCCGTTGCGACGAGCGCTCCGAGGACCGCGGGAAGCACGTTTCGCAACGCGTCCTGCACGGCCGTGGGGATCCGCTCGCCCAACCGCGTGATGAACGAGACGCGCAGCGCGAAAGTACCCACGCCCGCGGCTCCCAGTATCACGAGCTCTCTCATCTATCTCTCCTTTCGGTTCTATAGCCGACAACGAGCCCCGCAACCGCTCCGATCAACAAGCCCATGCCGTTCGGAAGACTTCCTGCGGCAACCGACACGAGGGCGCCCGTCGCCGCCGCTGCAATAGCGGGCCGGGACTTCAGAGTGGGAACGAGCATGGCGAGAAACATCATCGGGATGGCGAACTCGAGAACGCCGGCCACCGACACTCCGGGGCCAAGCCGGATACCGATCGCCATGATCGAGAACCACCCGAGCGCGAGCGTCACGCCCGAAGCGAGGTAGTAGGTGCGAAAGGTCGCGGGGCTCTCCTCGCGCCGGACGTTTGTGCTGACGAGTGTGTAGGTCTGGTCGATCAGCATCTGCGGACCGATCCATCGGAACCATCTCGGTTGCTCCCGAAAGCGAGGGCCAAGCGAGGCGCTGTACATCATGAAGCGGGAGTTGATGATGAGAGCCGTGGCGACGACCGCCCACGCGGCCGCGCCGGACGACAGCATCGTGATGGCGGCGAGATGCGCCGATCCAGAGAACAGCAACACCCCTCCGAGCCAGCCCGATATCTCCGGCACTCCGGAGCCAGCGATCGTGATCCCGAGCACCAGCGAGAACGGGGCGAGCCCCGCGATAACGGGGAGCGTGTCCTTGACGCCACGAAGGGCGGCCGGTGCGACGCGGGAGCG
>JALZCA010000190.1 GCA_030863285.1 Actinomycetota bacterium
CGAACTTCGAGGTCGGCAACATCGACGACGACTACCTCATCGACATGGTTCGCGCCGCGGGAGCCCCCGCGGTGATCTGCGAGACGCCGTGGCCGGGAATCGCCGACGACATCGCCTGGTTGCGCAAGAACCTCTCGTAGGAGCCTCGTCGGCGGTCGACCAGCTGACCCGGTCAGACTCCGACGCCGAGCGACTCCTTCAGTTGCGCGACGTGCCCTTTGGCTCGCACACCGTAGAGTGCCTGTTCGATGTTGCCCTCTTCGTCGATGACGAAGGTGCAGCGCTTGACGCGCAACGGCAACCCCTTGAAGAGCCCGCCGTCGCCGGCCGCACCGTATGCCCTCGCGGCCCGAAGGTCCTCGTCTACGAGCAGCGGGAAGTTCAGCGAGTACTTGGTGGAGAACTTCTTGTGGGATTCCGCCCCTTGCGGACTCACGCCGAGGACGACGTAGCCGGCCTCGTGCAAACCAGCCTGCGAATCGCGGAAGTCACATGCCTCGGCCGTGCAGCCCGGCGTGTCGTCGGCCGGATAGAAGTACAAGATCACCTTCTTGCCTCTGAGCTCGGACAGCGACCAAACCTTGCCGTCGCCGTCGGCCATCTCGAACTCCGGCGCCTTGTCACCCACCTGTAGCTTGCTCATTCGTTCTCCTTTTCTTCCAAGCGCATAAGCGATTCCAGCAACGATTCCTGCAGCCATCCAAGCCAGTGAAGGACGAGCATTCCCGCGGACTCCGGGTCCTCCGGGTCGATCTCCTCGGCCATCTTTTCCTCGGTGACGTCGTTGCGCGTGCCGATCGCCAGCCTTAGATCCGTGAGGACCGGCAGCCACGTCGTCGCGTCCTCCTGCGAGAGCTCGATGCCGCCGGACGACGCCTCGGCGAGCGCTCTTTTCATGTCCTTGACGGCCGCGAGCTTTCCCGAGCGCAACTCGCTGCCGACCAGCTCCCGATACGCTTGCGCGTCCTCTTCGGAATCGTAGGCGTCGGGGAACAAGCGCCGGTTCACTGGGTCCGCGGCAATATCGGCCTCGAGCAGGGTGTGCATCTCGTCGAGGAGGCTCGTCATCAATCCGCGTTCGTGATCCTCGAGCTTGACGCGGATCGCCGGGCCGGCCGGTTCGAACCCGCCCATCAGTCGCTCTTGGAGATGGTGGCCCAGAGTCCGTGAGCGTGCAGGCGGAAGCAATCAAGCTCCGCCTTCTCGCGCGCCCCGCTCGACACCACGGCACGGCCCTCGTGGTGGACCTGCAACATCAACTTAGTCGCCTTCGCCAACGGGTAATTGAACAGCTTCTGGAATACCCAGGTGACGTACGACATCAGGTTGATCGGATCGTTCCAAACGATCACCAGCCACGGGCGATCGGGATCGAGATCGTCTGCCGGCGTCGTCTCGTCGACTCGTTCGGGAGTAACCGTGGGTTGAGACATGACCGCCTCAGCCCTCGTCGACGCCGCGCACGGTGTGTCCACCGAATTCCCGCCTTAGCGCCGCCAGGACCTTCGCACCGAACGACTCGTCTTGACGAGACGCGAAACGCGTCATGAGCGAGAGGGCGATCGCAGGTGTAGGCACCGCGTTGTCGATCGCGGTCTGCAGCGTCCAGCGTCCCTCGCCGGAGTCCTCGACGTAACCGGCGACGTCGCTCAATTCAGGGTCTCGAGCCAGCGCCGACGCGGCCAGGTCCAAGAGCCATGAACGCACCACGCTCCCATGCCTCCACAACTCGGCAACGCGTGCGACGTCGACGTCGAACTCGCTGCGCATGAGCTCGAAGCCCTCTGCGTACGCTTGCATGAGCGCGTACTCGATTCCGTTGTGGATCATCTTTACGAAGTGCCCGGCCCCCGACGGGCCGACGTGGTCGTAGCCGTTGGCCGGCGCGAGGGTCTTGAATACGGGCTCGACTAGGTCGAACGCATCCCGGTCACCTCCGACCATGAGGCAGTAGCCCTCCGACAGACCCCATACGCCCCCGGACGTTCCCGCGTCGAGCAAGCGGACTCCCGACGCCGCGAGTTCCGCGCCTCGCCTGATCGTGTCGCTGTAGCGTGAGTTCCCGCCGTCGACCACGACGTCGCCGGACTCCAGTTGCGCGGCGATCGCCGAGATCGTCCCTGTCGTCACGTCGCCCGCCGGAACCATGACCCACACGACGCGGGGGGCCTCGAGTTGTGCGACGAGGTCCTCCAGCGATGACGCCCCCGTTGCACCTTCTGCTTGGGCGGCGACGACGGCAGAGGGGTTGACGTCGAAAGCCACTACTTCGTGACCGCCCCGCAGCAGGCGCGTCGTCATGTTCCCGCCCATCTTGCCGAGGCCGACCATCCCGAGCTTCACGTTGCACGTCCTTTCGTGTGCGCGAGGTCCTTTTCTACTCGCCTCGCAGGCTCGCAGACGCCGCGTAACCGGGACACGGTTCAGCGTGCCAGATGGCGGGCGGAGCACCCGTCCCTCGCGGCGAACGCACGTTCGATAGGTGGTGAAGAGCACGAGTGCCTGCAGGGGATCTGGGTAGGAATGAGAAGTATTCGATTAGCAGCCTGTCACTCGGTCCCATGGGGAGGTCTCGTGATTACGACTAAAGCGTCTCTCGTGCGCGTGCTCGTCCTCGTCGGACTGCTCGCCTCGCTGCTCGTGTTGCCTCAGGGGGACCGCACCGCTCGAGCGGCTAGGACGCTGAATTACGACCGCGACACGATCCTGGTGGGATGGGAG
>JALZCA010000213.1 GCA_030863285.1 Actinomycetota bacterium
GGTGAGAACCGGCCCCCGGCGCGTCTAGCTCTTTTCGATGACGCAGAAGAGGTTGCCCTCGGGGTCCTCGAGCACGACGAAATCCTCCTCGGGTTCCGAGTCCCGACGGTGCAACCTCGCACCGAGCTCTAGCAGCCGCTCGACCTCGCGTTCCTGTTCGTCGGTGTAGAGGTCGAGGTGCAAGCGGTTCTTGCCGACGCGCCTCTCCGGTACCTGCTGGACGGAGACGTTCACACCTCGACCAGTCGGATCGCACAGCACGACCCAATCCGGCTCCGGCTCCTCCCGCGGGACGTAGCGGAGCGCCGCGGCCCAGAACGCCGACATCGTCTCGAAGTCGTTGCAGTCGATGACGACCGACCCGACCTTCATCGATTCCTCCCGGTTGCCTAGGCGTCGAGCGTACGCAACTCGCCCCAGTCGGGTGCAAGCAGGATTTTCGGCGGGCTCCTTGAATTGCTCGCATAAGCGACGAAATCGAGGAGGAACGATGCGGCGGATACTCACTGTCGTGCTCGCGGGAGCGTTGCTCGTCGGATTGGCCGGGATCGCGCCCGCGGGCAAGACCAAGAACATCAAGCGCGTGGCGCGCGTCGCCTACAAGGGCGGCAGCCACCTCACCTTCGGCAACGGCTACGCCTACGGCGGGGAGCTCAACGGCGTCTCGGGCCGTGACGAGGCCGGGTACGAGGACAAGGGCGGGGTCCGGATCTTCGACATCACCGGACGGCCCCGACAAGCCGGTTTCTTCCACTGCCCGGGTAACGACCTCGACGTCGCCTACATGAAGCCGGGCGTCATTGCGGTCGGGTATCACAAGGCGCTCTGCACCGAGCCCGGCGAGGGCCTGTTCACGCTCGACGTGAGCAACCCGAAGAAGCCGAAGATGATGGACTACATCACGTTCCCGGCAACGTTTAACCGCAACCACGCGATCGCTCGCTACCCCGGCAAGCCGCTTGTGTACGCGGCCGGCGGAGGTCTCGGACGCGGGCAGGAGACGGTCACGATCGTCGACGTCTCCAACCCCCGCAAGTTGAAGATCGCGAGCAGCTACCTTGCCCTTCCTCGCGGGTGCCACGACATCTCGTTCCACTTCGACAAGACGGGCAAGTACGCGTTCTGCTCGGGACTGGGTGAGACGCAGGTCTGGGATGTGTCCAAGCCGTTGGCTCCCGAGGTCATCTCTCGCATCCACAACCCCGCGATCCAGTTCCAGCACTACGCGGTCGCCAGCGACGACGGAAAGATCCTCGTCATCAACGACGAGAACATCACCGCGAACGATTGCGTGCCTCAGGAGACTCCGACCGGTGCGATCTGGATCTACGACATCAGCGACAAGGCCAATCCTGAGCTGCAGTCGTACTTCTCGCCGCGCCGCGGCGCCGCGCCCATCGGCTCGTTCGAGTCACCCAGTGGGACGTGCACGTCGCACGACTTCAACTTCATGGACAACCGCACGGTCGTCGTGCCGTTCTACACGGGTGGTTTCAGCATCATCAACCTGAAGAACCCATCGAACCCGAAAGAGGTCGCGTACTACCAGCCGAAGGGCACGAACATGTGGTCGGCGCACTGGTACAAGGGCCGCATCTACACGAACGACATGGGACGAGGCTTCGAGGCGCTCGAAGTCAAGATGAAGCGCGGAACTGACGCGGGGCGCTAGAGGGAATCACAAGCGGGTACCGATCTCGACCGAAGCGCAGATCGCGTGCGTTTCGACGATGACACCACCGTCGTCGGCGCGCAGGAACCCCGCGGTTGCGACTACTCGACCGTCGCGAACTACCCGCACAACGGGTGGATCGGCTTCGGGATAGCCGGCGAGCTCGACGATGTCATCGCCTTCTAGGTTCTTGAAGTAATCGCGAGCCGCTGCGACGGGATCGGTGAACTCGCTTTCTGCGCCGGCGACGTAGTCGAGGATGGCGGATTCGATGAGGTTCTTGTTCCCCGGTGGGCAGTCAAGCTCGGGGTCGACCCAAACGCCTTCGGGGTCGAGGATTTCAAGGGCATGTTCCTGGGGTCGCTTTCCGCCGTGATCGCTGTAAGCCCAGCAAGCGACCTGGATTTGGCCGGGTGCCACGCGGCTGACCTGATCGGACGTGCCCGACCCGACGTCGATGCCGAATCCGTTGATCGAGGCTCCCTCGCCGGTGCGGTTGTGCACCGTGACGTGCACCCCGTCACGCTGCACCTGGACCTGGGTAGACGAAAGAACCGTATGCCCGTTCTTCTCGCAGGTGATTTCGATGGTCGTGGGGGCCGAGGATGTGTCGGCGCTCGGGGAGGTTTTCTCGGAAGGCGGTTGGCCGCACGCGGCCCCGAGGAGTGTCAACACGCACGCGGCGCAGCCGAGTCGGAGCCTCCATCTGGTCCGAACGGTTTGATGACCCATAGGGCATTCCTCCGGTCGTTTTCGCCTTAGACCCCTAGAGCCCAGGATTCGTTCCCGTCGAAGCTTCGCGTCGTTCGCGTGTGCGGGCGAGCCTCAGATGGGTAAGGCATTTCGCAACGGGATCGAGCAGGGGTCCTCTCTCATCGTCAACCTGGCGGAGGTCAAATTGAAGTTCATCTCGACTCGCACCCACGGGGCCCTTGATTTCGCGGTTCCCGTGGCGCTCATGCTGGCGCCCAAGCTGTTTGGATTCGAAGACAACAAGAAGGCGGCCGCGGTCCCGCGGATGATGGCGGCGACTCATGTCGCCTACAGCCTCTTCACCGACTACGAGACGGGACTCGTGCGCAAGCTCCCGATGAAAGGGCATCTCGCGCTTGATGCCGGTTCGGCTCTCCTTCTCGCGGCATCGCCGTGGCTGCTGGGCTTCGCCGGAGCCGTCAGCACTCCGCACGTCGCCGCGGGGCTCATGGAGCTTGGGATCGCGGCGACGACCGAGACCAAACCGAAGAAGTAGCGCCGAGCGTTAGAGCCGGCTTTTCAGCGCCGCATAGAGCCCATAACCGATTCGGCATCGCGCAGCCGCGCGTTAGCGGGCTTTCGCGTCAGCGTGTGGCGGCGGTGATGGCTCGACCGGAGCTTCGTCCAACTCCGGCGCCTCTTCGGTTATGACGTCGGCCGGTTCCCGCAGGGCTCGTAAGCGTCCGAAGATCGGAACCGTCAGCACCGTCGCGAGGCCCCCGACGACGAACCCGGCGGGCACCGATCTCTCTTGCGATAGGTATCCGAGCCCGGTCTGGCCGCCGACGCTCCCGAGGCTTCCGAGCAACGAGTCGAACGACACCAGCGTCGCGCGCTCGCTGGTCGGGATCGAGTTGTGGAGGTAGGTCTGACGAACGGGCTGCAGGACTCCTGCGGCTACCCCTGCCAGCAAGAAGACGGGCACGGTGATCCAGAAGCTCTGAATGAGTCCCGTGGCCACCATCAAGGAGCTCGACGCGGCGGAAGCGGCGAGCAACAAGGTGGTCCGGCGTCTACCCGGCAGCGCTACGCGACCGACCAGCCAGTTGCCGACGATGCCGGCAAGGGCGAAGAGCGAGGCGATGAGGCCCGAGAGCCACACCGCGTCGTCGCCGTAGAGCTCGAGGAAGTAGGGCTGCCACGCGTACCAGGCCCAGGAGAAGAATCCCCACGTCAGGAAGGACTCCATTACGAGCAGACGCATCGCAGGGGCGCGCCACCCATAGGTCATCCCCGCCCTCGCCACCTTCTTCATCTCGCCCGCCATCCCGCTCAGGCGCAGAGTGCGCGGCGAAAAACCGATGTCGTGCATCGTCTTCAGTCCAACGGCGAACGCCGCGAGGATCGCAACGGCGCGCACGTAGTAGGGGAGCGAGAGGTCGAACTGGCCGAGGACACCGCCGCCTACCGTCCCCAAAACCATGGCGACGCTCTGCACGGTCTCCGAGCGGGCGAAGACGCCGTCGAGCTGGTGTTCGTAGCCGGTTGCCTTGAGCGCATCGACGACCCACGCCTCGACCGCGCCCGAATAAAAGGTATAGCCGAGCCCGAGGATGACTCCGGCCAGAGAGAAGAGCAGCAACCCTCCGTCGATGGCCTCGACCGCGACGTAGGCAAGCGTTCCGATCGCAAGCGTGACCGCGGAGAGCAGGAACGAAGCGCGTCGACCGCGGGTGTCTGCCACGACTCCGGTCGGCACCTCGAACAGCGCCATCGCAGCCGTGAAGGCGGCGTTGGCAACGAAGACCTCGAAGATCGTCAACCCGGCATCGAGCAAGAAGAGCGTGTTGATGCCCCATATGAGCGAGGCCGACAGCGTGAACAGTCCGCCGATCGTGAGATACGTGCGAATGACCGTTTTCGAGTCCATCGCGGAGAGCAACAGTGTGCGCCGGAAAAGGATTCCGCGCGCACTTTCAAAGAGGTGGAAGCGCCGGATTGATCCCGATTGCTCCGGAAGGACTCGCAGGTCACCCGGCGAATCCACCCAGTGGGGGCCGGATCCGGGCCTCGCCTGCGACCGGGAGACACGATGCGACGAAAGGCGTTCGTAAGCGCAGTCTTCGCTACGGCGATCGCTACGGCTGCCTCGGGCACCGCTCTCGCAAGCGAGTCGGCTTACGAC
>JALZCA010000227.1 GCA_030863285.1 Actinomycetota bacterium
GGTACGGAAGGCTAAGGGCGCGCCGGCGCGCGTACACGCCGGGGGTCAGAGGGGGCCAGACACTCAGGCGCGCGCCGCTCATCGACCGACGAGTCCAAGCAAGCGTTTCACCGCGGGGCGGCCGTAACGGAACGCCGCCGAGTCCATCCGGCCCCCGAGATCGGGGCGGAAAGCCTGAAAGAGAAGACGCTCGTGCGTGTTCCTTGCCCACTGCATCTTCCACGCGTCGTCGCGCCCGAGGAAGTCGTAGGTGTGGACGTCGGACTTGAAGGCGCTCTCGATCATCTCCTTGCGGATCAGCATCCCGGGCCCGTACTTGCTGAACGCCGGGTCGATCCCGGTCTTCAACAAGTAGTGGACGCCCCCGGTCTCGATGGCGAAGTCGAACGCGATCGCGCGGCCCCCGCAGCGAAGGAAACCCAGACGCAGCGACCCCGAAGACGCCGCCCAGCGCGCGACCTCGGTGTAGAAGCCGAGCGTCTCGGGGCGCGATGCGATCGCCGATCCAGCGCTCCCCTTCCAGCCGGCGGCCTCGACGCGGAAGCCGTCCTCCAGCAAGGGCCCGAGTCGGCTCTTTCCGTCGTGGATCGTCATCGTGACCTCGCCCATCTCCTCGAGCTTGCGTCGACGCCGTCTCATCTCGGTGCGCATCTTGCGCGCCAGCGACTCCTCGTACGCGCTCCAGTCGCCGGACGTGTCGACGTACGGGGAGCGCTCGAGTACGCGCGACGTCGTCGCGTAACCCGCCACTCGGGCGGCCTCGCGGCATGCATCGAAATAAGCATGACCTTCTTGCACGAAGTACAGCGAGACGTGGCGGGGCGCGAGCGCGAACACCGCGGCGGCGAGGTCGCGCGCGGCGTCCGCGTCCTCAGCCATGATCCCGAACGTCGGCGTGTGCCAGTTGGCCGTCGAGCGCAGGGCGCCCCAACGACGTGCGAGCGGGATCAACGCCGATACTCGATCCCGATTGCCGAGTGCAACGATCGCGAGCCTCCCCCCGCCGAAGGCGCGCCACCAGGCCGAGATCCAACCGCGTTCGAGCCAGGGTGATGGTTCCGAGCGCGGGGCGAGCTCGTCCCACGCGCGCGCGACGAGCTCGAGGTCGTCGAAGATCTCCGCCTTCATGGTCTCAGCGTAGCCGTGGCCCTAGGCGCGCCACCGGACCCCATCTCTCTCGACGAAGACGCCGCGCCGTCCGTCTAGGCGTTGTCCAGCACCATGTCGACGTTCGACGCGATCCACGACTCGGTCTCGGCAAGGTGCGGCAATCGCTCGAGGTTCGCCGCGAGCTGCCCTATCCACCAGGCGAGAGCGACCGCGTCGAGCACGGGCGGCGTCGGCTCGAGCGCGAGCTTCTTCCAATACGACGCCGTCGCCGTCGCGAATTCCTCGCGCCGCCACGGCTTCTGCGCGAAACGATCGCCGAGTGAGCCGGACGCGAGGTATCCCGACAGAAGGTGCATGAGGTCGGTTCCGGGGACCCCCGACGCATGCGCCGCGTCCCAATCGACGAGCCCGACGACGCTGCCGTCGCGCACGAGCAGGTTCCCCACCCACAGGTCCCCGTGGCGCAGGATGGACGGAAGGCCGTCAACCGTCTCGCGCGCCTGGGCCGCGAGGTCGTCGATGCGGGGCGCGTGTGCCGGGAGGTGCTCGCCGATCGTCGCGAGGTCGCGCCCGAAGGCCCCGGGCGAGTCGTCGGACGTCGGAAAAGTCGCGGTCAGCGCGACTACCTGAGCGATGACGTCGTCGGTGAGGGCCGCCGGACGCGCTCCCTCCAGGCGCGTCTCGACGGTCCACCCGGCGCTCGCAGACGTGCCGGCCGCCAGAAGGCGGGGCACGCGCGCGACGCCGGCTTGTTCGAGTAGCGCCAGCGCCCGTCCTGCGGAACGAGGGTCGACCGCGCTGTCGAGAAGCCCGGCGCGAAAGATCTTCGGTTCGTCCGAGCCCCGAACGTCGACGCGCAGCGAGCCGCCGGACGAGGGACGCGCATCGGTCGCCCGGCCCTCGTAACCCGCATCGCTCCACGCGGCGTCGAGCACGCGCTCGAACCTCCCGCGCCGGCTGAGCGTCACCGCGGCTCCCGCGCTCAGCGCGTTCTTGAAGGATTGCCTGAACCGAGAGCCGCCCAGCACCGGCGGCATCCACCACACCGCGTCGACGGTCCTGAACCGGCCCGGTGGGCGTCGCCGCAGCCGCACGAGCGCTCGCCGGCGGGCGCCCGCGAAGCGCCGCGCCGCCAAGAACCCCGCGCCCGAGGTGAGAGGAGGACGACCCCACACGACGACGTCGTCGACGGCCTCGGCGACGCGTCGATCGAGGCGCCAGTCGGCGTCGGCCTCGACCACGGCTCCCGCGCCGTCGTTGGGGAGCAGCAGCCTCGCGACCCGCTCGAAGATCACCATCCCCGGCGCCTGCACAGCTCGTCCCACACGATCTCAGACACCGCGGCGACGCTCTCCTCGAGCGGTCCCTCGGTCGACACCACGCGCGCGCCGCGAGGGCCGAGCGTCTCGACGTAGGCGCGTCTCCAGCGCTCGAGGATCTCAGGTGAGTGCTCCCCCTTGCGAGCGAACAGGACCTCGCCCGGGGCGTCCAGGACCACGAGGGCGTCGGGCGTCGGCCACAGCCGGCCGAACAAAAACCGCTCGACGGGGGCTCCCAGACGCGTGCGCCGAGGCCGCGTGGCGAGCAGCTCGACCGGATAGCGGTCACACAGCACGATCACGCCGCGCCACGCCTTTGCGTAGACGCCGAGGAGCCGCCGCCACGCCTTGAGCCACCGCAGGACGATCCAGGCGGTCTCCTTCGCGGGATGAGGCCCGGCCCCAGACCCCTCCGAGGCCCGGTCCCTCTCGGAGCCGGGCTTCTTCGCGGCGCCGAAGTAGGCGACGGATACGCCCAGCGGGATGCGTGCTCGCAGCGCCTCGATGATGCTCCCCTTGCCGGCCCCGTCGGGGCCGACGATCGCGATCACCGGCGCGGCGCGCCGCAGCGCTACCGGACGGCCCATCCCGAGCGACCGAGCGAGACGACGCACCAGGCGCCCTCCCCGCGGCGGGGTCTTGACGTCCACCTTGAGCCAGCGGCCCTGAGCCGCGCGGACGTAGAAATGGTGGTCGAGATGACCCGGCGCCTCGAGGTGGAAGAACCCGGCCTGGCCCAGGGCACGCCCCACGCGGGGCAGCTCGGAGCGCTCGACCGCGAGGTCGATCTCGCCTCCGTCAGGGAGCTCCTCGTCGGAGCGCGGCCCCTTGCGGAAGGAAAACGGCACCCCGGCGCGCTCCAGCGCGCCCACAGCCTGGTCGATCATGCGCGGAGCATGCCACGCTGCCGGTGACTCCCCCCGGAGTGGGGCGCAGGACGTCCCGAAGAGGCGCGAAAATCGGCCGGTCCACCTAGGCAGCCGCCAGCGATTATGGTAAAACATGGAAGGCAGCGGCTCCCGCTGCGTGGCGGAAGAGAGGAAGCAGAGTGCTCCGAGGCTCACTCGACGACTTCGGCGTCGAGGACGTCCTGTGGCTCGTCGACCGGACCAAGAAGACCGGCGAGCTGATCATCGAGCGGCCCGCGGGCAGAGGGCGGCTCTTCTTTCGCGACGGCTTCCTCTACGCGGTGGAGTCCGAGCTCGCACGTGAGCCGCTGCACGCCCGCCTGGTGCGGACCGGACTGATCACGCCCGATCAACTGCGCACGGCCCAACAAGCAGCCTCGGACGGGTCCTCCGTGGCCCGCACGCTGGTCGCCAATGGGTTCGTAGCCGAAGAGCAACTGGTCTCGGCCGCCCACAGCGCGGCGGCCGACGCGACCTTCGAGCTCATGCGACGCGAATTCGGCGACTTCGCCTGGGAGGCGGACGCAAAGACCGAGGCCGAGGTGGAGGCGCCCCTAAGCGTGCGCCAGGTCGTCGAGGCCTGCGCCTCGAGGGCTGCGGTCCTCGAGCAGATCAAGAGCGTGATCCCCTCCGATAACGCGATCCCGTCGATCTCGAAGAACCCGTCGCGCGACCTCGCCGCCATCACGATCACGTCTGAGCAGTGGCGCCTGCTGGCGCTCATGGACGGGCGCCGGTCGATCGCCGACATCGCTCGCGAGGCACGGCTCGCCGATTTCACCGTCATGCAGACGCTGCACGATCTCGCCGCTCGCTCGCTGCTCCAGATCCACACCACGACGCCGGGCACGGAGACCGTCGACGTGACTGACCCCGCGGCCCCTACGCCGGTGGCGCCGGCTGCGACCAAGCCGTTCACGATCGTCCTGCTCTGCACCGCGAACCGCATCCGCAGCCCGATGGCCGAGAGCTTCTTGCGGGCGCATCTCGGCGAACTCCCGGCCACGGTCGAGTCGGTCGGCGTCGACGGACGAGAGGGACAACCGGCGATGCCCGAGGCGGTCGAAGTCGCGCGCGAGCTCGGTGGCGACCTGAGCGCACATGCCGCGCGGCCTCTGTCTGCAGTCGATCTCTCGCAGGCCGACCTCATCCTCGGCTTCGAAGCTCGCCACGTCCGGCGCGCCGTGCGCGACGGAAACGCCCCGCCGGAGAAGACCTTCACGCTGCCGCAGTTCGTCAAGTGCATCGAGCGCGCCGGCGCACCCGAGGAGACCGAACTCTTGCAGCGCGCACGGACAGCAGTCGAGCTCGCACACGCACAGCGTTCGGATCCGTCCGGCAGCTCGCGTCGCACGCGCGAGATCGAGATCGTGGACCCATTGGGCGGGCCGATCAGTGCCTATCGCAACACCGCATTGCGCATACGCGAGCTCTGCAAGCGCGTCTCGGAGGGCCTGTTTGGGACCGTAAGTGCCTGAACGCGAGGCTTCGACGCGCCGCGTCGGGCATTAATGCGGCTGCTAGAGTTTTCCCCCGATGTCACTTCGTGAAGAAGAGCAGGTCAGACACCTCTCCGACTACGTAGCAATCATCCGCCGGCGCTTCTGGCTGATCGCGCTGATCACCGCGGTGACCGTGGGGGCCGCGGCGGCCTACGTCTTCACGCGCGAGCCCGTCTATCGCGCGTCCATGAAGATCCTGGTCGGGCAGGGGGAGGGCGTCTTCCGTTCCGAGCTGGTGGGCGCGACCGAAGAGATGACGCAGACGGCCAGCGACCTCCTCGAAACCGACGTCGTGGCGACGACGGTGGTCGAAGACCTCGATCTCGACATCACCTCGAACGAGTTGCTCGGGAACCTCGGCGTCGCGACCGAGCCGTCCACCGCCGTCCTCGAGGTGACCTACGACGACACCGACCGCGAGCGCGGCGTCGAGATCCTCACGGCGGTCGGCGCGACCTTCGAGGAGCTGGTCGAGACCGAGCTCGCAAGCGGCAAGAGCAGCATCTCGGCAACGACCTTCGACGACGCGCATACGCTGCCGGGTCAAGTCGAGCCGAAGCCTCTACGCGACCTGGCGGTGGCCTCCGCGCTCGGGCTCTTGTTGGGATTGCTCGTCGCGTTCCTCAGAGAGCAATTCGACAAGACGATCCGCGGCGTCGAACAGGCCGAGACTGCCTTCGGGCAGGCGGTGAGCGGGACGCTGCCCCCCAAGCTCCTCGGGTTCCGTCCCTTCGAAGCCGACAACGGACGCAAGTCCAAGCACCTCGATCCCGTCCTCGCCGAGCTCGCGCTGCAGCGGCTGCGCGCGAGCGTGTTTTGGTCGTGGGAGGCAGGCCAGAACCGCACCGTCGTGGTCACGAGCGCACGCCCGGAGGAAGGCAAGACCACGGTCGCGGTCAACCTCGCGGTGTCGATGGCGGCCGAGGGGCGCAACGTGATCCTCGTCGACGCCGACCTGAGACGCCCGCTCGTGCACGAGTACCTGAACGTGAAGGTAGGGCCGAACACGAAGGGCCTCGACGCGATAGGCCGGCGCGAGGCGGCTATCGAGGACGCGCTCATCGAGGTCTCGCTCGAGGGATCGCGTCTCGGCGCGCCGGGCGGTTCCGCACGTCGGGCCCGAGGCGAAGAGGCCCGGGGAAGACTCCGGGTGATCCCGGCGGCGCCGGGGCACACGCTGCCGGCCGAGTTCACCACCGACCGCGCCCAGGAGATCGTCGAGGAGCTGCGCTCGCATGCCGACTACGTGATCTTCGACGCGCCGCCGATCCTCGTCGTGAGCGACTCCTATCCCCTCGTCGTGGCGGCCGACAGCGTGATCGCAATCGTGCGCAACGGAAAGTCCACCGCGCCCGCGACGACGTCGCTCGGTCGGACGCTTGCCCGTCTTCGCTTGCGCCACGTCCGTAGCGCCGAGCTCGTGTTGACCGAGATCGAGACCGACGTGGACGCCGGGCGCTACAGCTACTACTCGACGAGCGAGAGCGTCGATACCGCGAAGGCGTCGGCAGCGACGTCGCCGAGGGAGACCACGTCTGGCGAACGCTGATCGATCGGAGGTCTCCGGCGCCCGGGAGGTAGCGCGGGTCCGCCGCAAGCGCATCCGCCGCCGGGTCCTGCTCGGCATCCTCGCCTTCCTGTTCGTCGTCGCTCTCATCGGGGCCTACGTGATGGTGCCGGTGGCAAACGATCTCGCCGAGGCGCGCGACCTTCTCAGCCAGCCTGCCGCCGACCTCACGCACGACGAGGGCGAGCGCGTCAACGCGCTGCTGAACGACGTGAACGAACGGGTCACGGGCGTTCCCGCAAGCCTCATCGGGTGGATCCCGATCGTCAGCGCGAACCTCGATGCGCTCGATGCCGTCTCTGGCTCGGTCCCGCCGGTCGTCGATCGGGCGCTCGAACTAAGGGACGCCGCCGACGAGCTGGCACGGCAGGGGCTCCTGCGCGACGGGCGCGTCGACCTCGCTGCCATCGAGGAGCTGCGGCCGGCCGTGCAGGCCGAAGCCGAGGCGCTGCGCGACCTCGAGGAGGCTCTCGAGGCCAACAAGAACGGCAAGCTCGCTCCTCCGATCTGGACGGCGGTCGACGACCTCGCCTATGAGGTGGCCGACATCTCGCGCGACGTGAGGGCGCTCGACGACCTGCTCGGCCACGCCGGCGGCATGCTCGGCGCGAACGGCGAGCGCACCTATCTCATCTTGTTGATGAACAACGCTGAGCTGCGCGGCGCGGGCGGCATCCTCACCGGCATCGGACAGATGAGCGCCGACGACGGAAAGCTTCGCATCAGCGGCTTCAAGTCGATCCACAAGCTACGCACCCAGAAGAAGAACGAGGTCCCCGTGCCCGAGGACTTCGAACGCTTTCGTATCTACGGAGCGAACGACACCTCGCTGTTCTTGAACGCGACGTACTCACCCGACGTCGCCGACGTGGGGCTCGTGTCCTCGCGCCTCTACGAGGAGATCACCGGGACGGCCACCGATGGAGCGATGGTCGTCGACCCGCGCGGCATAGCCGCGCTGATGCCACCCGATGCGACGCTCCGGGTCCCGCGTTCGGACCGAACGGTGACGACAGAAGAGCTGGCGGACTTCGTTTACTCGGATGCCTACGTCGAGTTCACCGACCAGGACGAGCGTCGAAACGCGATCCTCAACGTCGGCGAGCGCGCCTTCGACGTCATCCTCGACTCCGGGCTCGACGGCGAGGACGCGCTCGAGCGCGCCGCAGACGCGTTCTCCGGGGGACACATCAGGTTCGTGTCGTTTGACGAAGGCGAACGCAGCGCGCTGGACGCCGTCGACGTCGCCGGCGATCTCGAGCCGGTCGAGGGCGACAGCCTGCTGGTAGCGGTACAGAACCGGGGATCGGGTAGGCCGGGGATCGGCAGCAAGCTCGACTTCTGGGAGCGTCGCCGCATCGAGCACGACTGTGCGGTGCGGGCCGACGAGGAAGAGATCGAATGCGTGACGGCCGTCGCCCTTCGAAACGAGGCCCCCACGGGTCTCCCCTCCTACGTCACGGGTGGCGGCAAGCCCTACGGGGCGATTCACAGCTTCCTCGAGATCTTGATCCCCGCCGAAGCCGAGATAACCGGACTGGAGCGGGACGGGCGGGAGCCGGGCGTCGTAATAGAAGAACAGGCCGACCGGATGTCGGTCGGCCTGTCTGTAGTTGTAGAACGGGGTGACACCACCACGGTCGAAGTGGGCTACACCCTCCCCTACCGGGGTCGTTACTCCTTCGTTGCGACCCCTCAGCCTCTTGCGAGAGACGCGAGCATCGACATCGAGCTGGCGCTACCGACCGACTGGACGGTTCGTGGCCCGGGAAGGTGGGAGGACAACACCTTCCGCTACCAGACGACGTTCGTCGAGCCGATCTCGATCAGCGCCGGCCCCTCGGACCGCAGTGGCCTCCCCGCATTGTGGGAGTCGCTGACCGATTTTTGGAGCGAACCCCTTCTCTAGGCCTGGCCCCTTGCGGCACGCGTGCGACGCACGACCAGCATGCCGGTTGCGACAAGTGCGGCGCCGGTG
>JALZCA010000026.1 GCA_030863285.1 Actinomycetota bacterium
TCAGTTCCACCCCGACACGTGGCTTGCGTACGGCGGTGGGCGCTACGCCCGCTACGCCTATCAAGCCACCCGCGAGGAGCAGATCGCCATCGCGGAGAGGGTGCTCGCGGGGCAGGGTCCGGGCGCCTGGCCGAACTGTTTCGTCTGGGCGTAGTCGACCTTTACGAAGGCCCGAACGCAAAGAGCTCGTAGTGCATCCGGTTCGCGACGACTCCCTTCGCGCGCAACTGTGAGGTCAGGGCGTCGATCATCACCGGCGGTCCGCAAATGAAGACGTCCTTGCCTTCGAGGCCCTGCGCGGTCGTCTCGATGTAGTCCGCGCTGAGGTGGCCGAGCCGATCCTCGGGGAACGCGATCACCCGTAGGCCGGGGATCTCGTCGCTCAGTGCCAGCAACTCATCCAAGAAGTAGGCCGACTCGATGGTCTTCGCGCCGAAGAAGAGGTCTATCTCGTAACCGTCTTCGGGTTTCAGGCTGCGAGCCATACTCAAAAACGGCGTGATCCCGATGCCGCCGGCGAGCCATATCTGTCGTTTGTTGTCCACGTTGAGATACGAGAACGACCCGTATGGTCCCTCCGCGCGCGCGGCCGCTCCGACGTCGAGCTTCCTCATGGCGGTGGTGTAGTCGCCGACTGCCTTGACGGCTACCCGCAGCGCGCGTTCTCCCGCGCCAGAGGTGATCGAGAAGGGATGGAACTGGTTGCGCACGTCGCCCGGACGCACGGACACGATTGCAGAGGTGCCCTCGGGCGTGATCGAAAACGGGTGGAACTGCGCGTTGAACGTGTCGGAGTAGAACGTCACGAAGACGAACTGACCCGGCACGAACCTGAGGGGGCCGTCGGTCGGCGTCATCGTGATCTCGACGACCTGAGGATCCACGGGCCGGACCTGGGAGACGACGTAGTTGCGGCGCCGGACCAAGACGTTGCCGAATATCGACCTGTAGCCGAAGGCAAGGACCGCGGTCCCTGCGATCACCGCGAGATAGATCGTGAGCGGCTTCGATACCGCTTTCGTCCCCGGCGTCAAAAAGACGTGGAAGGCGCCGAGGATGAAGATCAGGCCAAGCGTGCGCTGGACGTAGACGAACATCTCGTGGCCGAGGCGCCGGTAGAGCGTGAGGTAGAGCCCCATCGCCAACAGGACGAACGAGACGACGCCCAGCGGGGTTGCCCATCCTCGACTCGTGTCGACCAGCGTCGCAAGCTGATCCACTCTGGCCCGCGAGGCAACGATCAACGCCGCGTGGGCCGCGATCAGAAGGAATGCGATGCGCGCGTTAACGCGGTGAGCGGCGTACATGTGGTCGACCCCGCCAAACAGATCGCTGATAGGGCGCAGGCGCGCCCCGAGCAAGACGTTGATCGCGTAGGCGGTGACCCCCAGGATGCCGAACAGCACCCCCAGGTTCGACAGCGTCGTCGCGGTGTCTAAGAAGCGCGTTTCAAGCGGCGCGGCACGCCACCACAAGACAAAGGAAACGAGGCCGAGGGCCGCCATGACGAGCGGCCCGCGGATCCTCAACGATAGAAGGGCCAGAGCGCGTCGGCCGGCCCCGGCATCTCTGGGAGCTCGAGAGACCCAAGCGACTCATCGAGCCGCTCGGCGAGAGTGGGCTCGGGTCCCTTCGAGATCTCGAGCACGATCGTGTCGCCTTGCTCCAACTCCGTTCCCGCGCTCGGCGTCTGACCAGTCACCACCCCCGGAGGATGTTCGTGGTGAACGCGCACGACGCGCGCTTCGAGATCGCGCTCTTGGAGGCGATGCAGCGCGTCCCGATCGACAAGACCGCGCAGGTCTGGAGCGGTAGTTGCGTCCCAGTTGGCCGACAGCCACCATCCCGCCGCGATCCCCATCAACGTGACGAGCGGTGCTATGAGAAACAACGCGACACCAGGTCGTCTCTTTGCGGCTCCCGTCGTAAGCGCATCCGGGTTCTGGAGGGTAGGTGGCTCTTTCACCTCAATGTCCATCGTGCGAACCGCCTGGCCCGCAAGAAAGCGGCGCAGGTCGAGGGCGAGGTCCGATGCATTCACGTAGCGATCGTCGGGATCTTTGGCGAGACAGCGCATGACTATCGTTTCGAGGGGACCGGGAACCTCGGGGTTCAAGAGCGACGGGGGCACGACCTGCTGAAGGATGTGCATGTATGCGGTCGCAAGCGCCGAGTCGCCCTCGAAGGGGACGCGTCCGGTCAGCATCTCGTAAAGCACGACCCCCAACGAATAGATGTCCGAGCGTCCGTCTACCTGGCCGCCGCGCGCCTGCTCGGGCGATAAGTAGGCCGCCGTCCCGACGATGACGCCGTCCTTTGCCGTCGTGTGCTCGTCGTCGCGCACGGACAGGTGCGCGATCCCAAAGTCGGCGACCTTCGTGCGAGAGCCGGCGATCATCACGTTGTTCGCGGTGACGTCCCGGTGTACGACGCCTCCCATGTGGGCGCACTCGAGCGCCTGTGCAACGTCGAGCGCGATCTCGGCAGCGCGCCGCGGCGTCAGCCGATCTCCGCGTGAGGAAATTTCGCTGAGGGTCCTTCCGGCGACGTACTCCATGACGATGAAGTAGACGCCGTCATCGACGCCATAGTCGAAGAGCGACACCACGTTCGGATGGTTCAACCGCGCCGCCGCGCGAGCCTCGCGTTTGAAACGCGACACGAACGACGGATCTTCCGACAGCGAGCGGTCGAGGATCTTCACGGCGACCTCGCGATCGAGCAGAGTGTCAACGGCGCGGTAGACGTGGCCCATGCCGCCCCGGGCGATCGGCTCGACTAGCTCGTAGCGGCCGCCGAGGAGCGCGGGAAGCTCTGCTCCGTCGAGCTCGATCGTGCGGCGCCGTCCCGGATCGGTGATGGAGGTGGACATTTCGGTTGACTCCGTGCTCGTCGTTGGTCACGGAGATTGTCGCACCCCCGACGGCCCTAGACGGGCGCAACTCGGGTAGGTGTGCCCTCGAGAACGTTCTCCTGCGGGCGCTGTGGGATAAAGACGACTTGTTGCGGAGAAAGATTTACGAAGCTTTGGTTGCCGCGGCGAGGTTCTCGTTGCGTGCTACGAGTGGACCGAGAACGAACCATGCGACGAGGGGGCACAGCGCGAGCGCGGCAAAAGCAGACCTCCAGCCCGCGGCCTCGACCAAAGCTCCAAAAGCAGGCGCCACGATCGCGGCTCCCGCAAACAGGATCGTTTGCTGCAAGCCGATTGCGGTCCCGCTGCGCCGCGTGCCCGCGTACTCGGCCGCCGCGGTGAACGCGAGGCCGTTCCAACTGATGGCGAACGCGCCCGCGGCGACGAGGACGACGATGAACAGCGGGAGCGCGACGTCCAACACGAGGGTCACGCAGGCCCATAGAACGACCATGGTCGCCGAGAGCCGCCGGAGTGGCCGGACGCGGTGACCCAAACGATCCGACCATCTCCCAACCGCCACGCGCATCGCGGCCCCGAGGACGTGCGCAGCACCCAGGACGAGTCCTGCGCCCGTGGGCGACATCCCGCGTTCTTCGACGAGGAAGACGACGACGAACGCGACGAACGAGATCTGCGAGAAGACCAACAAGCAAGCGGCTCCGCCGAGTCTCCAAATGCGTCGATCCCGCATCGGGTGGGCTCCTGGATCGCCGCCCTCCTCGCTGCGCGCGCGGCCGCGCAACCACGTCCCACAGGCGAGTGCAGCCGCGCCGCACGCCCCCGCCAGAAGCAGCAGGCCCGCTTCGAGGCCGGCGGCGACTACGAGCGGAGGCAACGCCAACGCGCCCAGGGCTCCACCCAGTGGGACCGCCGTCTGGCGGAGGCCGAGCGCGGTTCCCCGTTCCGACGCCGCGAACCACGACATCACCGCGCGTCCGCTCGCGACGCTCGTAACACCGCCGAGCACCCCGGCGGCAAAGAACAAAGCGGCAAGAAACGCGACGTCGTCGACTCGGCTCGCCAGCACGAGGCTCAACGTGCATCCGGCTAGCCCTACGGAAATAGCCATCCGCTCGCCGAAGCGGTCGGTCACTAGCCCCCACGGGATCAGTGTGATCGCCGTGCCGACCGACAACGCCGCGAGCACGAAGCCGAGCTCGGGAAGCGACAGGTCATAGGTTCGCCGGAGAGCGGGGCCGACCGCGGCGATGCCCTGGATTACTGCGGCGAAAGCCGTTTGGGCAAAGATGCCGAGGCCCAATACCACCCACCTATACCGATCGTTCACCAGGTCATGCTGCCTCATGGGAGCCGGAGCGTAGGCTGCTCCCCCGGCAACCAGGCGCTCGGATCAACCGCGTGAGTAAAGGAGACGTCACCAGCGGATGTCGACAGAACGCGAGAAGCACCACCACACAGAGGGCGTCTTGCGCGAGAAGACGTCGGACTTCTTCGGCTACGCAGAGGACTTCTTCTACGTCGCGGTCGCGGGGGCGCTCGTACTCGTCGGCCTCTTGTACCTCGGCTACACGATCTACGACTTCGTGAAGCACGCGCTCGACGGAGGATCGCTTCCAGTCCTGGTCATCGAGCTGCTTGGGTCGTTGCTACTGGTTTTCATCCTCACCGAGATCATCCACACGATCCGGGTGGTCATCGACGAGAAGATCCTCGTCGCGGAGCCCTTCCTCATCGTCGGGATCGTCGCAGCCATCAGGCGGATGGTGGTACTGAGTGCGGAGGCCCAGGAATTACTCGGCAAGCCGGCTTTCACCGATGCGATGGCCGAGCTCGCGATCCTGACCGTGGCCGTTGTCTTGCTCGGATTCACGATCTTCCTCTTGCGCCGAACCGCTACGAGCGAACCGGTGTCGGAGCACGAACCGGACTAAAGAAAAAAGCCCGGCCGGGAGAACCCGGCCGGGCTCGAGAACTTACTTAGTCGTTTCTACCTGAAGCGCCAGTCGACTTCGATCGTCGGCTCGCCGGCGAAGTTGCAGTAGACGACCGTGTAGGTACCCCTGCGGAGCCGCACTGTCAGGTTCTCGGCGTCGCGCGGGTCCTCGCCGTCGGTTCCGGCGATAGTGGTTCCCTTCTTCGTGCGGACCTCGACCGCCCAGTCGAGGGCGTTGTGAGCGGTAAGCGAGAGCGTGCCGGTCTTCCTCGCCTTGAAGGTCTGCTCGTTCACGTCCACGGGCGCACCGGGGATCGGCGACGTGCAGTGCTGGCTTGCGGGGTTGGTCACGACGGTCGGGTCGGGCGTCGTGTCGACGAAGGTCCACGTGCCCTTGTTCTTGCCGGCCGAGGCGAGCGACGGCACCGCAGCCACTGCGATGACGGCGCTTACGGCGATGATGGCGAAGCGGCGCATGTTCTGCCTCCTGGTTGGTTTCCTCTTCCGCCGTAGTAATTCGGCGTCGACCGGGATTTCCTGCTCGGCCGCAAGAGTTCTTTTCAGGGGCTGTAGGGGTTGGGGCCCTCGTTTCCGCGCCGTTGGTTCCGGAGGAAGCGCTCGACCTCGTCGGCGATATTGCCCGAGCCCTCGAGCGGTTGGTCTCCGACAAGCCCCTCGAGCCGTTCGAGATGCTCTTTGGCGTCGGGGTTGTCGTTGAAGATCTGACGAAGAGCGGCGGCTTGCGTCGCCGCGTCCTGCTCGAGCGACCCGGCCCCGATCGCCACTTGAAGGTGATCCTCGACGCGCCGAATGAGAGCGATCGCGCCGGCCGCGAAGGGGTTCGCGTAGTGGGGGACCTGGGCCCAGAAGCCGACCGCCCGGATCCCGTTTTGGGCCAGCGTCCACTCCACGAGGCTCACCGCGGCGGCCGGTACGCGCAGAAGGCCCTCTATCGGGTTGGCGCCCTGCACGAGGTCCCCGCTGGATCCGGTCATCATCACGGGAGTCGGTGCGGTGTGCGGGACTGCTGCGGGGATCGCGCCCAGGCTGACGTGCTCCACGATCCCTACCCGACGCGCGAGTTCGAGGACGCTTTGCGCGAACGCCTTCCAGCGGTAGTCCGGCTCCGGCCCGCTCAGCACGAATAGATCGCGTTCCGGAAGCCGGCGGCGCGTCAGCGTCATCGTGGGCCAGGCGAATTGTTTCGGCAGTGCGTCGACGATGTCGAGTGTCGGGCGGTGGCTCCTGTAGTCGTAGAGCGCGTCCGAGTCGAACTCGGCAACGACTTCACCGCCGCCCGCGATAGCGCGCGCCGCGGTCGTTCCCGCCTGTCCACCGTCGACCCAGTCCTCAAAGGAGACGATCAGCGCGGGATCGACGGCGTCGTCGACCTCCTGCGTCATCTCGAAATCGGCCACATCCCACCTTAATCACAGCACGTGCGCGGCGGTGGCACCGCCTACGGCCGCTATCGTCGGCTCAGGTTGACGCATGCAGGGAGGTGCAGGCAATGACGCGCAACGCGCTCATGACCCGGCGGATCGAGGAGGCGCCGGTGGCGTACCCATTCCGGTTCGTCGTGGCGGGAGATTCCGGCGCGTGGCCCGACCCGACCGCGGATGCGATCTTCGCAAGTCTCGTATCGCAGATCGGGGCGCTCGATCCAGCCCCGGTCTTCTTCGCGAACCTCGGGGATTTCGCCGGACCCGGAACGCGGGAGCGACACGAGCGCTACCTCGAGGTGGTCGAGACGCTATCGATGCCCGACGTCTGCGTCGTCGGAAACCACGACCTCGACGACGCCGCAGGGGCGGCTGTTTGGAAGGCGGTCCACGGTCCGATGAACTTCGACTTCGCCTACGGCGACACTCGCTTCGTCGTACTGCACTCCGAACCCGGGGTCGTGGGCGAGATCGACACGCCGTGTATGGGAACGGCCCAGGGGTGCGCGGGGCCGCGGGAGAAAGACCTCGGTTATCTAGACGACGCGCTCGGCAGAGCCGCGGAGCCGCATCGCGTGGTCCTCATGCACATGCCGCCGCATTTGGATGGTCGCTACGCCCCGCACGAGGACTGGGGTTTTCGCCGCCACGAGGACGAGTTCCTGGCCCTCTTGCGCGAGCACCGCGTGTCACTCGTCTGCTGTGCACACGGTCTCGCGTTCGACCACTACTTCCACGACGGGATTCACTTCGTAATGTCCGGGGGCGGAGGATCGGGACTGTGCTCGCACATGCGCGGCGTCTGCACGGCCGGCGAAGGGAGGCCGGAGGACCGCGGAGCGCTCTTCCATGCGGTCGAGTTCACGATCACCGAGTCCGGTGGGGTCTCGGGTCGCGTCATGCAGGCGTTCGCCGAGCCCAACGTCTTCCGTCTCGGGTTCTAACCCCGCGTGCGATCGGTCAGCGGCGAGTCCCGACGAAGATCTCGGAGGTGAACCCATCCGAGAACGTGTGCGTTCGCGCTTCGACGTCCAGTTGCGCCGAGTCCATCAGGTCGAGCCATGTCGACTTGGGGAAGAGGCCGCACACGTGGCGATCGTGTTCGACCGTCACGTTGTGGCCCTCGCGTATCAAATAGGCGTAGTCGACGAGGTAAGAGGTCGTGGAAGGATCCGGCGAGTGACTCCACTGCAAGAACCGGATCCCGCGATCGTCCGCGTCGCTACCGCCGTGCTCGGTGGACGGCTCGAACCTGTCGGCTATCTCGTCGGCCGTAACCAGCACGGCACCTCCGGGTCGGCAGTGGGACGCAATCGTGACCATTACCGCCCCCAGGTCCTCCTCGGTCGTGATGTAAGAGATCGCGTCGTGGACGAAGACCGCGTCGAAGATCCGCCCCAGTCGCAGGGTTCGCATATCGCCGCGTACGTGCTCGCACTCGGGATTCAACTCTTGGCTGATCGTCAACATTGCTTGCGATACGTCGGAGAGGGTCAGATCGAAACGACCCTTGAGGTGGGACGCGTTGTTTCCTCCGCCCGAGCCCAACTCGAGCACCGTCTTGACGGTCTGGTCTGTGGCGTTCTCGAGGAGGGAGCCATAGAGGGCGGCCTCTTCTGTGTACTCGTCCGGCGGCGAGAACAGTGGCCACCAGCGGGCGAGTTCGCTATAAAGCCTTGGCTCTCGTGCTTGGCTCATGGTTGACCACCGTAGCCGTCGCAGCCCAGAGGAAATCTGCGTGATAGCGAAGAGGGCCGCCGTTTCCGACGGCCCTCGGACCTTGGCGATCGCCTCCTAGGCGGCGGGGGCCGGGCGCAACTCCTGACGTCGCAGCAACTGAGCGTTGAGCGCGACGACGATCGTCGAGACCGACATGAGGACCGCGCCGATGGCGGGCGAGAGGCTGATCCCCGCCCACGCGAGAACTCCTGCCGCAAGAGGTATCGCGACCGTGTTGTATCCCGTCGCCCAAACGAGGTTCTGGACCATCTTGCGGTACGACGCCTTCGACAACTTGATGACGCTCACGACTGCCCGGGGATCGTCCGACGCGAGGATCACTCCGGCCGACTCGATGGCGACGTCGGTTCCGGCTCCGATGGCGATCCCGACGTCAGCCCGCGCGAGCGCCGGCGCGTCGTTCACGCCGTCGCCCACCATCGCAACGCGGTGGCCGCGCCGCTGAAGATCGGCAACTGCTGCGTCCTTGTCTTCGGGGAGGACTTCCGCGAAGTACTCGTCGATGTCGAGTTCGGCCGCGACCGCAGCGGCGACTTGCTCGGCGTCGCCGGTGATCATCGCGACCTTGATGCCGTGCGCGTGAAGCGCGGCGACGGCGTCGCGCGATTCCTCGCGCACGCGGTCCTCGAGAGAGAAGGCGGCGAGCACCTTCACGCCGTCGAGAAGGAACAGGACCGAGGCACCCCGGCCCTCCCAGGCTCCGATCTCGCCGCGCAGCGAAGCGGGGATCTCGGCGTTTCGATCCTGCATGAGGTTCGGGCCACCGACTGCGAGCCTCCGACCCTCGACCACCGCCTCGACGCCGCGAGCGGTCATCGACCGGAAGGCCTCCGCCGCGGGCACGCCGCCTTTTTCCTTGGCCGCCGCAACGATTGCCCGCGCCAGCGGGTGCTCGCTGTCGGATTCCACTGCTGCGGCAAGAGCCAGAGCGCGGTCTGCGTCTCCATCGGTTGCTGCGGTTCCCGTGACGACGTGCTCGGCAGCCGTCAGCGTGCCGGTCTTGTCGAACAAGACGACGTCGACGTCACGCATGCGCTCGAGAGCGAGCCTGTCCTTGACGAGGATGCCGTTGCGAGCCGACAGCGCAGTCGAGATCGAGATGACCAGCGGGATCGCAAGCCCAAGTGCGTGGGGGCAGGCGATAACGAGGACCGTCACCGTGCGCTCGATCGCGCTCCGGGGCTCGCCTACAACGGTCCACGCGAGAAACGTGATCAAACCGGCCGCGGTCGCGACGTAGAACAGGAACGCGGCAGCCCGGTCGGCGAGCGCTTGGGCGCGTGACCGAGAGCTCTGCGCCTCCCGCACGAGGCGCTGGATGCCCGCCAGCGCGGTGTTCTCACCTATGGCATCCACTCGAACGCGCAACGCCGAATCCGTCGCGACGGTCCCGGCGGTCACCGAGTCACCCTTGGTCTTCGCAACTGGGCGGGACTCGCCGGTCAGCATCGACTCGTCTACATCGGCACTGCCGTCGACGACCTCGCCGTCGGCCGGGATCCGCGCCCCCGACCTGACGAGAACGACGTCGCCGGGCCGCAGCTCGGAGATTGCAACCGTTTCAACGCCTGCGTCCGTAACCCGCTCGGCGTCGTCGGGCAGCAGCTCGGCGAGAGCCGCGAGTGCGTTGCCGGCCTGACCGATTGCCTTCATCTCCTGCCAGTGGCCGAGGAGCATGATCGCTATGAGCGCGGCGAGCTCCCACCAGAAATCGAGCTCGAATGCCCCGAGCTCGGTGGCGATGCTGGCGGCGAACGCGACGGATATCGCCAGCCCGATTAGCAGCATCATCCCGGGCCGCCGGGTGCGGACTTCCTGGACCGCCCCGACGAGGAAGGGCCAGCCCCCGTAGACGAAGACGATCGTCCCGAGGACCGGAGCGATCCAGGTGCTCGCAGGGAAGCTGGGGGCCGAATAGCCGATCAGCTCCTGGAACATCTCGCTGAAGAAAACGACGGGGATCGAGAGGGCGAGCGTCACCCAGAAGCGGTTGCGGAACTGGGCGGGATCGTGATGGGCGTGATCGCCGTGGCCCCCGTGCGTGTCATGGCCCTCGTCGTGTTCGGCCGAGGCTCCCTCGCGCTCGGGCAGCTGCGCGGCGAGCGCGTCGTCGCCATGAGGGTCGTGTCGATCGACTGCGTGATCGTGGCTCGAGTGCTCGTGCATCCCGTTTCGCTCGCTCCGGTCGTGGCGGGCGGCGGTGTCCCTGTCAGTCTGCGCCATCTCTTCCTCTCCCTCTTCGATCATTTTCGTATACTATACCCCCCCAGGGTATATGGATGTCAAGCCCCCGATTACTCTTGGCGAAAGGGGGCTGCCGCGACCGAGGAAGGAGATCGGCTTGAGCGAGATCGATGAGGTCCGACTCCCCGGCGTCGGAGTCCGTTTCGAATTTGAGACCCACGAAGGAAAGCGGATCGGCGTGATCTCGCACCGGACTGGATTTCGAGAGATTTACGTCTCGCGTCCGGACGACCCCGACGAGTTCAGCCGCATCATCGGGCTTTCTTCCGAGGATGCGAGGACGCTGTCCGAACTCCTCGGCGCCTCCCGCGTCGCCAAGCAACTGTCGGATTTACAGCAACAGATCGAGGGGCTGGTCATCGACTGGCTTCCGGTCCGTTCGGACTCGTCCTACGCGGGCCGAACGATCGGAGAGGCACGTATTCGGTCGCGTACGGGCGTATCGGTGGTGGCGATTGTCCGAGGTGATGACGCGGTTCCGGCCCCCGGCCCCGAGGAGACGATCAACAGCGGCGATTACCTCGTCGTAGTTGGTACGGCCCGCGGTGTCGAAGAGGCCGTCGAACTCCTTCGCAGGGGATAGGTGGAGCATCCCGAGCTTCTCGTCGAGCTCGGTGCCATCCTGGTTGGGTTGGCGATCC
>JALZCA010000062.1 GCA_030863285.1 Actinomycetota bacterium
GCCCTCCCCCTCGGCCGCTTCGGGTAGGTCCGAAAGCAACCGTTCGAGCAGGGTGCGGAACTCGAGCGAGATGAACAGCTCGCGCACCTCGTCGAGGTCCCAGGTGTCCATCTTGAGGTCGTCGAGACCGACGTGTTCCAGCGGTACCGCTGCGAGCGTCGACAGCTTCTTGTTGATGGCGACCTGCTCCGCGTGCGCGGCGAGGTTCTGCGCGAGCTTTGGCGTCTGCTCCTCGGCATGTTCGACGACGGCCTCGGCGCTGCCGTACTTCTGCACGAGCTTCGCGGCGGTCTTCGTCCCGACTCCGGGAACGCCCGGGAGGTTGTCGGAGTTGTCGCCCTCGAGCGCCTTGAGGTCCACGTACTTGGACGGCGGGACCCCGTAGCGCTCTTCGACCGCCTTCGCGTCCATCTCGACGATGTCGGATATGCCGCGCCGGTTGTAGAGGACCTTGATGTCCTTGTCGACGATCTGGAAGAAGTCGCGGTCGCCGGTGACGACCCGGACGTCCACGCCCTCCGACACCGAGCACTGAGCGAGGTAGGCGATGATGTCGTCGGCCTCGTGCCCGGCGAGCTCGAACACCGGGATGCGCATGACGCGCAGCACCTCGCGGATCAGCGGGAGCTGGGGGCCGAAGGTCTCGGGGGCCTCCGAACGCGTTGCCTTGTAATCGGCGAACTCGGCCGTGCGTTCGAGCGGCGCGCCCATGTCGAAGCAGCACGCGATGTAGTCCGGACGCTGCTCTTGGAGCAGCTTGATGAGCATGGCGGTGAAGCCGTAGACCGCGTTCGTGTAGGTGCCGTCCGTCGTCTGGAGGTCCTCGGGCAGTGCGTAGAAGGCCCGGAAGGCGAGCGAGTGTCCGTCGAGGATCAGGAGCTTGGGACGAGCGGACTTCTTCGCGGCGGCCATCGAGGCGAGCCTACAATCCGGGTATGACGCGTCCCTCGCCCGATCTTCGCGGCCTGAACCAGGCATCCAAGGAGTACCTCGAAGCGATCTACGAGCTCGGCGAAGAAGGCCAGCGCATCCTTCAGGCGCGCATCGGCGAGCGCCTCGGACTCGCGCCGGCAACGGTTTCCGAGGGCATCAAGAAGTTGATCGCCGACGGGCTGGTAGAGGTCGAGGGCAAGCGCGACCTCGGCCTGACCGAGGAGGGCCGGCTGCTGGCGGAGACCCTCGTCCGCCGTCACCGCTTGGCGGAGCGCATGCTCGTCGACATCCTCAACATCCCCTGGCACCTGTGCCACGAGCAGGCGGAGGACTGGGAGAAGGTCATGACGACCGAGGTCGAGGAGGCGATCCTCGCCAAGCTCGAGGGAGACGCGACCTGCCCTCACGGCAATCCCATTCCGGGCGCTCCGTCGAAGGTGCGGTGGGCGGACCTGAAGGCGGTCGCGGAGATGGCACAGGGCGAGACCGGACGCCTCACGCGCCTCCTGGAGGACGTGGAGCTGGATCACGACGTGCTCAAGTACCTCGAGGACCACGCGCTGATGCCGGGGCGGGACCTCACGCTCGTCGACGTCGCACCCGATGGGACGCGAACGCTCCAGGTCGACGGGACGAACGTCGCCCTCGGTCAGCGCCTGGCGGACAACCTCTGGGTCCTGCCCGCGTAGATTCGGGCCTGCAACCCCTAGCTACTCGCCTTCGTGCGTGGTTCTCGTGCCGAGGTCCTTGTCGAGCAAAAAGAGGCCGTTTCCGTCACTGCCTATGCGCCTGAGGTCGTCGACGATCTGGCCGACGGTCTTCTCCTCTTCGACCTGCTCAGTGGCGAACCAATCGAGCCACGCCTGCGACGCGAAGTCCTTCTCCTTCGCTACGAGGTCGTAGAGGTCGTTGATCGCAACCGTGACCTTGCGCTCGTGGTCGAGGGCCGTCTGGAACACGTCCAGAGCGCCCTTGTACGAGGTCGACGGAGCGTCGAGCGTCTTCAAGTCGACGCGCGCGCCGCGGTCGATGATGAAGTTGTAGAACTTGAACGCGTGCTCCTGCTCCTCGTCGAACTGTCGCCGCAGCCACGCCGCCATGCCGGGAAGGCTCTCCGACTCGCAATAAGCGGACATCCCGAGATAGACGTAGGCGGACTGGAGCTCCTTCTGTAGCTGGTCGTTCATCGCAGCTTCGACGCGCTTGGTAAGCATTGTTCCTCCTTCGGGTGAGGCGCTGGATCGAAAATTGGGTTGTTGTCCGGCCATTGTAGGAAGACGCAAGCGTTCTGTCTGTAGTGCGCGCCGAACGAATGGGTTCAAGAACACTGAACAAAAGACGTTCGGCGCGACGAAGAAGTCAGTCGGTTTCGGGATCGAGCATCTGGCTCAACTCGGCGGTGAGCTGGTTTATCTCCTCGGGAAGTGCCTCGCTTTCCATCGCCTGCTGCAATTCCTCGTAGCGAGCATCGATCGCGGACGCGTCATCCGACTCGAGGAGCGCGAGGGCCGGTCGCGCGCGTCGCCAGTGGGAGCGGCTGCGCGCCAGCGCATCGAGGGCCCCCTCGTATTCCTGATCGCCGGCGCCCGATCCGTCCTCGAGGGCTTCGGCGTACTCGATCTCGACGATCTCGAGCAGCGAGGCGGCTTCGGTCAACGTCACGCGGACCTCGCGCACCGCCTCGACGGGGTCCGGGTCTTCGCTGCCGACGATGAGTCCGGCGACGAGGCCCACCAGGAGCC
>JALZCA010000112.1 GCA_030863285.1 Actinomycetota bacterium
GCTCGGCACCGTCGGCAGCTTGCTCGTGCTCGGCATCGGGTTGAGGTTGCTCGACGCCGTCAAGGTGAACGTCGTTAACCTCATGCCGGCGCTCGTGATCGGCACGGTCACCGCAGGAGTCGTCGAGGGCGCCTTCTAGTCCCGAATCGACAAGCCGCTGCACTCTCGGTGACTTACGGCGAAGGCGCGATTTTGCGGATGTCGTGCGCGGCCGCCTCGGCCCCCATGCAGCGGTTTTCGACGTAGTCCAGCCCGGCTTCCTCTGCGATCTCCCGGGCGGCATCTGATTCGATACCGAGCTGTAGCCACAGTGCTTTCGCTCCGATGGCGACCGCCTGGCGCGCGATGTCGGCAGCCTCCGCCGAGGGCCGGAAGACGTCGACGACGTCGACCGGCTCGTCGACCTCGCTCAGCGAATTGACGGCTTCGTGTCCGAGCAGTTCGTCGACGGAAGGGTTCACCGGGATGATGCGAAAACCTCGTTCCTCGAGCTGCGCGGGGATGTAGCAACCGGGCTTGTTTGGATCGCGCGACATGCCGACGACTGCGATCGTCTGGGAGCGCTCGAGGATCTCCCGCGTGGGTGACTCGACCAATTGGCACCTCCTCTTTCGGTGAACAAGGCGAATCACGAACTCTTTATTCCGCGCGGATAACGTCCCCGCATGGACATGGCGAGCGTCCGCGGAGTCGCGACGAGATTCGGCGCGCCCCGCTACCCAAGGATCGATCGATGAGGGCCGCGGTGGTGGGTCATCTCGAATGGGTGCAGTTCGTCCGCGTGCCGGCGGTTCCCCTCAGCGGGGACATCGTGCACGCGCTGGAGTGGTGGGACGAACCGGCCGGAGGGGGACCGGCGGCGGCGGTGCAGCTGCACAAACTGGGCGCCCAGACCTCGTTCTTCACCGCGCTCGGCGACGACGAGTTGGGCCGTCGCGCGCTCGCGGACCTCGAACGACGCGGCCTCGACGTTCATGCGGTCTTTCGCAACGAGCCGACTCGTCGAGCCGTTTGTTTCGTCGACGGCGCCGGCGAGCGCACGATCACCGTCATGGGCGAACGCCTCGCGCCGCGACGCACCGATGAGCTCGACTGGGACCTGCTGTCGACGATCGACGCGCTCTACTTCACCGCGGGCGATGCGGCCGCGCTGCGAGAGAGCCGCCGTGCGCGCGTGCTGACGGCTACGGCGCGCGCCCTGGAGGTACTGAGGCAGGAGCGGATCGAGCTGGACGCGCTCGTCGGCAGCCTCGTCGACCCAGGCGAGAAGTTCTCTCCCGACGAGCTGCACAAGCCGCCGCGGCTGTCGATCTGGACCGACGGCGAACGCGGCGGGAAATACGCCATCGACAAAGGCGCAGGCGCATACCCACCCTTTCCCGTGAGCGCCGACGAAGTAGTCGACCGTTATGGGGCGGGCGACGCGTTCGCCGCGGCCCTCACGTTCGCGCTGGGAGCGGGCATGACGACGTCAGAGGCCCTGCAGCTGGCGGCGCGCGCAGGCGCAGCGGCCGTGCGGGGGCGCGGCCCCTACGAAGGACAGCTGTTGCTTTCCGACCTCTAGGGGTTGCGGAAATACGTCGGCAACTTCAGCGCTACTGCAGGTCGGCGGCCCCAGGCAATCATGCGGCCCCGCAGCAAGGGCGTCCACGGGCCCCACCGACCGTAGGCAACGAGCAGATACGCGACCGGATCGGCCGATACGTAGAGGTCGGCTTTCCCCGACGGGCGTCGCGCCCGTGCGGTGCCGTCGTGTATGTCGACGAGGAAACTCTCGCCCCCGCGGATGCGGATCTCTATCCCCACGTTCACCGACCTCGTCGTGTCGGGGTCCACCGCGAGCGGGAGCAGGGGCAGAGTGGCATACGCCGCGCAGCGCGCGGCATCCCCATCGATGGTCAAGCTCTTGCCGAGCGTGCGCGCGATGTCGTAGCCGTGAACGATCATCTCGCCGACCATGACCCCCGCGAGATCTGCGACGGTGATCGCGTGGCCTCCGGCCATCGGCGCGGGGTCCCGAGGAGCGCGACGCTGTGCCTCGTCGATGAACTCGCGGACGACCTCGTCGATTCCGTCGGCCAGGCGTCCCGGGTCGCGCTCGGGCTCGGCGCGCAGCAGCGCTGCGTTGTGCTCGGTGCCGGCCGAGAAGATGTCACCGTTCTCGACCGGGAAAGGGGACCGCGTGCCGGTCAGCGTGCCGAGGTCGTAGCGGACCGCAAGCAGGACGTGAGCGGCGGTATCGGCGAGCGACCAGTCGAGCCCGCGCGTCCGCCGATGGGGATCCGGGATCGAGCGCACCAGGTCGGTGAAGCGTCTCGCGGCGACCTCGAACGCCCGAAGCGCCCCGTCGAAGTCGATCTCGACCGGTGCCTCGAGTAGGCGCTGCTGGGTAGGTA
>JALZCA010000114.1 GCA_030863285.1 Actinomycetota bacterium
CATCGGGACCGATTCCCTCGATTGGAGAGATCGCCCCCTGGAGCACGTGGTACAGCCCGTCGAACTCCCTCGTCCGCTCGACGGCGACGATGTCTGGGGGTTCTTGGACCACGCACACGAGCGACGAGTCGCGACGCGGGTTCCTGCAGAACTCGCACACGTCCTGGTCCGAGACGTTGAAGCAGATCCGGCACAGGCGCACGCGCTCTTTGACTTCCACGATGGATGCGGCCAGCCGTTGCGCGTCGTCGTTGGACACCTTCAAGAGATGGAACGCGACACGCTGGGCGCTCTTGGGCCCGACGCCCGGCAGGCGCGACAACTCGTCGATGAGGCGTTGAATGGGCCCTGCAAGCACTACCGTGGCGCCCGATAAGAAGGAGCCCGCATCTACATCCCGGGCAGACCGAGGCCTCCGAGCCCGCCGCCGAGCGGGCCCAGAGCGGCTTGCTGCGCCTCGCGCGCCTTGTTCAAAGCGTCGTTCACGGCGGCCGTTACGGTGTCGGCGAGCATCTCGAGGTCGTCTTCATCCGGCTCGCCGTCAAAGATCTCGGGGTCGATGACGATCCGCTGGAGATGCTGATCGCCGGTCACGGTTGCCCGCACGGCGCCGCCGCCCGCACTGCCCTCGAACTCGGCCTCGGCGAGCTCGTCCTGGGCCTTTTGCATCTCCTGCGCCATCTTCTGGGCCTGCTTCATCATCCGCTGCATTTCTTTGCTCATGAGGCCACCATTCTGACCCGTACGCGCTCACCCAAGCGCGAAATCCCCTTGCTCACGAGCGCGGTTTCTCCTCGATGACCTCTGCAGAGAACCCTTTCTTGAGCAGTTCCACCGGATCCTGAGCGTCGGCAGGCGTCGCGGTTACGACGTCTTCTGCGTCTTCGCCGCGCGCAGGTTGCTCCGGAGCGTCGGGAGACGTGCGCGACGCGAAGGTGATCGCGACCGTTACACCGAGCGCCGCGTGCAACGAAGCCTGCAGCACCTCGTTGTTGCGCGGGTCCTCCATAGAGGACTTGTGGAAATCCGACTGGACCTCGACCTGCAGTGTCTTGCCGTCGAACGACACCGCGCGCGACGGACTCAACAACCCCCACACGCGCTTGCTCCTCTTGTTCACTTCCTTGAGCGTCGCCGGCCACGCTTCCTTGACGTGCGCGAGCCCGATCTCGCCGGGGACCGCCGATGCCACGTTGGGCTGGGGCACCGTCGGGGTCGCCTCCGCTGGTGGCGCGGCGGCGGTGTCGGCCGTCGGTGCAGTGGGAGCCGGCGCCTTCGGGGTGGCGGGCTCAGGTGCGGGAGGTTGGGCGGCAACCTCGGCCTTTTGGGAAGGCGGCGCCGGCTCCGGGGCCGGCTGAACCGCGTCTTGCGCGATCCCGATCCTTCTTTCGAGACGTTCGATACGGCCGAGCAGCCCGGTCGCGGAGGGGTCGGTCTCGGGAGCCGTGGCGCGCACGAGCGCAACCTCGAGCAACAGACGATGCTCGGGCGAATTCCGCATCTCGGTGATCGCCTTCGACACGAGGTCGAGCGTTCGCATAAGCGAGCCGGTCGTGAACTTCTCGCTTTGGGAACGAAGTAGAGCCGCATCCTCCGCGCTCTCATCGAGCAGGGTCTCGGCGTTCGGCGCGGTGCGCAACAGCAGTAAGGACCTTGCGTGCGCCACTACGTTCAGCGCGAGTTGACGGATGTCGACGCCCTGAGATACCAACTGATGCAACGTTTGAAAGACTGCGGCGACTTCGCCTGCCGCGATCGAGTCGAACAGTTCGCCGATTGCGTCCTCGGCGCGCATGCCGAGCAAACCCTCGACGTCCTCTTCGGTCACGCGGTCGCCGAGGCTCGACAGCTGGTCGAGAACCGAGAGCGCGTCGCGGACGCTGCCCTCCGAATGGCGCGCCACGATCGCAAGCGCGCCGGCTTCGACGTCGATCTCCTCCATCTTTGCGACCTGGTCGAGATGGTGGGCGAGGACGTCGCTGGTCACGCGCCGGAAGTCGAAGCGCTGCGTGCGCGAGACGATCGTCGGAAGCACCTTGTGCGCCTCGGTGGTAGCGAGGACGAACACGACGTGCGGAGGAGGCTCCTCGAGCGTCTTCAGCAACGCGTTGAACGCGGCCGCCGACAGCATGTGGACCTCGTCTATGACGTAGACCTTCTTGCGGCCTCCGGCGGTTGCAAGAGGGACTCCGGCGAGGATCTCGCGCGTCTCGTCGACCTTGGAATGAGACGCGGCGTCCATCTCGATGACGTCTAGCGACGATCCCTCGGCGATCGCGACGCACGAAGCGCAGACTCCGCAGGGGTTCGGAGTCGGACCCTCCACACAGTTGAGCGCCTTTGCAAGGATGCGCGCGGTGCTGGTCTTTCCCGTTCCGCGGGGGCCGGTGAACAGATACGCGTGCGCGACGCGGTCCTCCGAGATCGCGTTCGCAAGCGTCTGCGAGACGTGTTCTTGTCCGAGGATCTCGGAGAACGTCTGCGGTCGGTACTTGCGGTAGAGGGAGAGGTAAGCCACGGCGCTCATCCTAGACGGGACCTGTGTCGCGAACTGCTCGTCGATCCCCGCGAAAAAAGGCCGTGCACCTCGCCCTGGACCTGCGAGCCGTCGGCGCTATCCCCGGCAGCCGGCTCCGGTCGGGCGACCCTGCGGCACACGAGGTACACCGCTTACGGCTGCTCCCTTCCGGGCCTGACCGGGTTCACGGCTCCAGGTCGCGCAGGACCCAACCATCAACGCTGCTTACCGGGG
>JALZCA010000130.1 GCA_030863285.1 Actinomycetota bacterium
GAGCGGGGAGATCGTCCCGATGCTTCCCGGCGTGTTTCGGCTCGGTGGCGTCCCCGACTCCTACAGAGTCCGACTGACCGCGGTCGCGAAGTGGATGCGGGAAACGGGCTTTTTCTGCAATGTGACCGCAGCGCACATCGTGGGGCTCGATGGCGTCGAGCGGCCGCACCAAATCCATATTTCCCGCTACTCGCAACCGGTCGCGCCTGCTTGGCTACACGTCCACCGTCTCCATCCCAAAGACCAACCGCCGATTCGCTGGGTCAATGGTTTCCGGATCCCGGCAGTTGAGAGAATTATCGCCGAGTGCGCGACGGCACTACCGACCCGACTCCTGGGGAGCGCCTTGGATGACGCTCTTCGTCGCCGGTTGACGACTCTTGATCGAATGTGGTGCTTCTTGGACGGGTGGACGCGCGGGAGGCGCGGCGCAGGAACGCTCCGGAAGATGCTCGTCGGGCGCGACGATCGGGACGAACGTGTGCGTTCTGAATTTGAGTCAAAGATGCTCGCCATCCTCCGGCGCATCCGCGAGTACCGATTCGAGGCCGGCTTCCCCGTGCAGACGTCCGGAGGACGCTATTTCTTGGATTTCTACTGTCCGGCGACGACTCTCGCGATTGAGTGCCACAGCTTTAGGTGGCACATGGGCAAACACAACGCCGACGCACGACGGGACCGGCATGTGCGGGCCGTAGGCATTGAGCTGCTCTACTTCACCTGGGACGACGTGTGCTTTCGCCCCCATGAGGTCGAGGCGGAGGTCAGAGCCGCGCTCTCCCGTCGTAGCGCTGTTCTATTCCATTGAACGTGGCTTGTAGCCAAGAAGCATGGAAGAAGTCGCGAGATGGAGACAGTTGGGGGAGAGGGTTAGCCGATGGATTGTTCTATGTCGCCGGCTAGGTCGAAGTCTCTCGGCGTCAGGCCCCCCTCGGAGTGCGTCGCCAACGCCAATTTCACCTTGTTGTAGCGGATATCGATGTCCGGATGGTGGTCGTAGCGCTCGGCCAGGCTCGCTACGGCGTTGACGAACTCCATCGCCGCGCCGAAGTCGTCGAACTCGAACACCTTGACGATCTCGTCCCCCTCGCGCTCCCAGTCGCCGAGCTCGTCGAGCCGTTGTTCGATTTCCTCCTCGTCAAGCAGGTCGACCAAACTGATTCCTCCTCGGATAACCGCATTGTCCGATCTTGGGCCGGACCATACCGCGCCCTCGCACCTGTGCAAGTCCCCGTTCCGGCTCGACCTTTATAGTGCCCGCGAGCCTCTGGAGGAGGGAAATGGAGTACGGGATAGGCGTCGGCGGGCCGATGTCGATGATCGGGCCGATGGCGAAGATGGTCGAGGACGCGGGGTTCGAATCCTGCTGGGCCGCCGAAACGACGAACACCGCGTTCATCGCCGCGTCGGTAGCGGCCCAGCAAACCGAGAAGATCAACGTCGGAACCGCGATCGCTCTCGCGTTCCCGCGCTCGCCGACGATCACTGCGATGACCGCGTGGGATCTGGACGAACTCTCCGGAGGGCGCTTTATCCTCGGGCTCGGCACGCAGGTCAAGCGCGTCAACGAGAACCGTTTCTCGGTCCCCTTCGAGCATCCCGCGCCGAAGCTCAAGGAGTACGCGCAGGTCATGCGAACGGTTTGGGCGGCGAACCGCGGCGAGGACGTCACCTTCGAAGGACGCTTTTACAACGTGACCATGCCCACGTTCCACGGCCAAGCGCAGCCGCACCGACGCGATGTTCCGATCTACTTCGCCGCGGTCGGCGAGGTCATGTCGCGGGCGTGCGGCGAAGTAGCCGACGGGCTTCTCGGGCATCCACTCGCGTCGCCGCTTTACCTCAGTGAGGTCGTGAAGCCGGCGATCGCGGAGGGGGCCGAACGGGCCGGCCGCAAGCCTGAGGAATGCAACCTCACCGCCTCGCCGATGATCTCGATTTCCGACGACGTGGACCTCGCCCGGCGCGAGGTCAAGCTGCAAATCGCTTTCTACGCGACCACGAGGACATACAAGGCGATCCTCGAGCTGCACGGACGCGGCCACATCGTCGGCGACCTGCGCACGGCCTTTCAGGCAAAGGACCGAGATCGGATGGTGGAGCTCATCGACGATGAGCTGTGCGACGCGATTGCCGTCGCCGGAACCCGAGACGAGGTGCGCGAGAAGATGCGCGCGTGGGATGGGATCGCCGACCGCCTGATGGTCGCGGGGCCCTGGTACGGCCCGAAGCCGGAGCGGATGTTCGAGAACTACCAGGCGTTAGTCGAAACGTTCGGAGGAGCGTCCCGCCCGACTTAGGCAGGGGTAGGGGCGGGCGATGTCTAGCGGATGCCGTGCTCCGCCTTGAGGCGCTCAACGGCCGCTTTTGCGCTCGCCAGGTCCGCACCAGTGTGATCCCGGTAGGTGGTGATCGCCTGGATGGTGTTGCCTTGGTGGAGCA
>JALZCA010000155.1 GCA_030863285.1 Actinomycetota bacterium
CCTCCGGTGGCGAGTGCGAAAAGCGATTGCGCGAGTTGGTAACCCTCCTCGTTGATGCGATTGGGGTCGAACGGGTCGAGCCACACGAGGACACGCAGCTGGACGTGAGTGAAGAGTTGGTATCCGAGGTAGGCGCCCGCCGCGAACAGCGTGAGCCCGAAGGCGACGTAGACGATCCGGGCCGTCGCTATGTAGATCATGACCAAGAAGATCGAGAAGAACAGCAGACTTGACCCGAGATCACGCTCGAAGAACATGACCGCGAGCGACAAGCCCCACATCACGAGCAGGGGGCCGAAGTGCTTGATGTCGGGAACGTGCATCCCCATGAAGCGGCGAGAAGCGATCGACAGCAGCTCCTTGCGTTCGGCGAGATACGCGGCGAAGAAGATCACGAGGCAGATCTTCGCTAGCTCACCGGGCTGGAATGAGTAACTGCCGATGCGAAGCCACAATCTCGCGCCGTTGATCTCCGCGCCGATCCCGGGCACGAGAGGGAGCAGAAGCAGGCCGACTCCGACGAAGCCGAGGATGTATTTGTAGCGCGCCAGGACGCGGTAGTCGCGCACAACGAGAAGCACACCTATGAAGACGATTGTGCCGACCGCGGTCCACACGATCTGCGCGGGACCGAATTGCTCTCGAGCGGTCGTCAACCGGTAGATGACCGCGAGTCCGATCGCGTTCAGGAGTGCCGTTATCGGCAAGATGAGCGCGTCGCCCTCGCGCGCGACCCGGCGCATCACGACGTGTGCGACGACGTAGCAGATGACGAGGGCGATCACGTACGGGAGCGCGGCGTCGGGTCTGTTCGAGTTCCGTCCGAGGGCCACCAGTGCAAGTGCGCCACCGCCCGCAATGAAGGCCAGGATGAGCAGCGACAGCTCGGAGTTGCGTCGCGGGGCCGCCTGCGCCATCAGTTGTTGTTCCCGCCGGTGTTGCCCCCGCCCCCGTCGTTGTTGCCGCCGTCACCGCCGCCGGGGTTGGCGCCGGGGTCGTTGCCCGCTCTTATCTCGTCGAGCTCGCGCGCGCGCTGCTCGAGATCGGCGACGATCTGCTCTGCGTCGTCTCTGCTGTCGGCCGTGCGTCCGTCTTGGACGTTGTCGCGAAGGTGTTCCGGCAAGTCGTTCACGTTCAGGTCGGTGACCTCGATCTCTTCGTCGAGGTCGATTCCGAACAGGTCCTCTTGGCGGCCCTGGTAGATCGTGACGTCGTCGTCTGAGTTGAGGCCGACGTACCACGAGCTCGTCCGCAGGTAATCGACCAGGAAGAAAGCCCCCACCGCGAGTGCGGCGAGGACGATGAGCGACGCGATCACCGGTTTGGCCCAAGTGCGACGCGCGGGTCCCTCGGCTGTAGTCGGTTCGGCGTGCTCCGGCCCGGGCTCGTCGTCGGTGCGCGTTTCCCGGGGGGCCTGTGCCGGAGCGCGTCGAGTCGTAGCCGCCGACGCCGCCTGGGCCGGTCCGTCGGACACGTCGATGATGACGACGGTGATGTTGTCTTCGCCTCCGGCGGCGTTCGCACGCCGTATGAGTTCTTCGGCGGCGTCCTGCGGGTCGTCATGGTCCTGCAGAGCCGATTCGATCGACGAGTGGTCGATCATCCCCGAGAGGCCGTCGGAGCACAGCAGCAGCCGGTCACCCGCTTGTAGGTCGAGCGAGTCGAGGTCGACCTCGACGTCTGCGTCGACGCCGAGAGCGCGGGTGATGATGCTGCGTTGCGGGTGGTGCTCGGCTTCCTCCGGTTGAAGGCGGCCCTCTTTGACCATCCGTGCAACCAGGGTGTGATCCTCGGTGACCTGTCGCAGGCTTCCGTCGCGCAACAGATACGCGCGCGAGTCGCCGACGTGGGCGATGTGGGCCCGGTTCTCGTTGAGCAACACGAGCGTGCACGTCGTTCCCATCCCGCGCAGAGACGGGTCGTTCGTCGCCTTTTCCCAGATCGCCGCGTTGGCGCTGCGGATGAGCTCCGCAAGCGATTGCGGATCACTGGCCGAAGCGGTGTCGGAGTTATTCAAGATGACGTCGACCGCGGTTGACGACGCGACATCGCCCGCGAGGTGACCCCCCATCCCGTCGGCGACGACGAAGAGAGGTTCGTGTACGAGATATGAGTCCTCGTTGCCTTCGCGGACGCGCCCGACGTCGCTCTGCGCACCAACAGAAATATTCATTTGCGCATCTCGAGGACAGTCTTACCGATCTTCACCTTGTCTCCGCGCTGCAACTCGGTTGCCGAAGTAATGCGCTGACGGTTGAGGTACGTGCCGTTCGTGGAGCCGAGATCCTCGACCATGAAACGGCCGTTGTGCGGAAAGATGCGTGCGTGCATCTGCGAGACGTACGCGTCGTCGAGCACGAGGGTGCAATCCGGGGAACGGCCAATAGTCAGCTCTTCTCCCAGCTTGAACACCTTTCCCTTGTATGCGTTGCCCTCGACGACCGCGGCTCGGGTCGGTGCCTTCTTGTTCTTCGAGGGTGGGCGCGAGGGCGCGGGGGCCGGCTGACGCTGTGACCGGGGTTGACGCGCGGTCGCAGGCCGTAGCTCCAGGTAGACGGCCCTGATCGCCCACAACACGAAGATGTAGAGGACGCCGAGGAACACGTACTTGAGCAGATCGAGGACGAGCGTGGGCACGGATCAACCCCTTCCGCGGATCTTGAAGACAAGCTCGCTCGTGCCGAAGCCCAGCTTGTCGCCGTCGCTCAACCGGTGTTCGGCGCCGGCGTGCCCGTTGACGGTCGTGCCATTGGTCGATCCTAGGTCGACCAGCGTCCATCCTTCGTCATTGCGCCGGAGCTCGGCGTGGCGTCGGCTGACGTTTGGATCCGAGAGGACGACGTCGTTGTTCGACTGCCGGCCGATGACGATCCGGGCGCGCGTGAGGGCTATGCGCTCGCGTTCCCGCCCGTCCTCGTCGAGGACCACGAGCTCGGCGGCCCCAGTGGCGAGCCCGAGGCGGTTGGCGGTGTCGAGCGAGATGGCTCCGGTCGATGAGGGATCGTCCTCGGGCGGCCTTCTTGTCGAGACGTTAGGCCGCGGTCCGTCGGCGTCGGCCGTCAGTGAGGCGTCGACGCGGAACTCACCTTTGCCCATACGCTCGTCCTCGACGAAGGAGATGCGCGGCATTCCCATCAGGTTCCAGCGATCGTGCTTCGCCTGATCGATGACCAGCTCGGAGAACTCGCGCTGGAGCTGTGCCTCCATCCCCGTGAACCGTTCGTGGTCCTCCGAGCCCATGACGATGCGGAACTCGTTCGGAGCGTAGGTTCGGTTGACCGACACCGTCCGGCCCTCTTCCATCTCACGCAGGATGCGGCGGCCGACCTCGACGGGCTGGAGGCCCGAGCGGAACACCTTGGCGAAGAAACCCTCCACCATGCCTTCGAGGCGCCGCTCGATGTTCCGGGCGACTTTCATACGCGTGGATTATGCCCGCCTCAGGCGGGCCAACCCCCTGCTAGCCTTTTTGACGACCCCTGTGCGCTCCACACCGCGAGGGGCCGCGAGGGCGAGTGGTGGAACGGCAGACACGCTGGCTTCAGGTGCCAGTGCGCGAAAGCGTGTGGGGGTTCAAATCCCCCCTCGCCCACTCTGTTTTCGCGATCGTCGAGACGATCGCTGCCGCCCGTCACCTCCACGATCCGCTCCCGGCGTCGAGACGATCGCTGCCGCCCGTCACCTCCACGATCCGCTCCCGCCGTCGAGACTCAGGGGTGCCGTCCCGAAGGAGGTGAGGTCTTGGCCCAGGTAGACGTCTTCACGACGGATCGCGCACCCTGCTGGCTCTTATCGGAGATCCGGCGTCTGCTCGACACGGCGTTTTCCGGAGAGTTCTCGGATGACGACTGGGAGCACACTCTTGGCGGTCTTCACGCCGTCGCATTCGACGACGACCTTGTGGTCGCGCACGCCGCCGTGGTCGAGCGGACGCTCGCGGTGGGTGAACGGACGTTTCGCACCGGTTACGTGGAAGGAGTGGCGACGTTGCCGGGACGCGAAGACGCAGGCTACGGGTCGCTCGTCGTCGGACGTGTCACCGACGAAGTTCGGCGAGCTTTCGAGATGGGCGCCCTTTCAACGGATCGGTATTCCTTTTATGAGCGGTTGGGCTGGAAACGGTGGCGCGGGCCGACCTTCGTGCGGGACGGCGCAGAAGTGGTCCGCACCGAGGACGAGGACGACGGAGTCATGGTCCTCCGCTTTGGGCCGAGCGCCGACGTCGACCTCACATCGTCGATTACGTGTGAAGCAAGGACTGGCGACGACTGGTAGCGCGAGGTTTGTGCCATGGGTTGCGCTGGGCGCTACGAAATGCACAAACCCCTGCCTGGTGCGATCTTGGCGAGGTTCCCGCGAGCCGACTAGGCAGGCGGGTTCAGTAGGTGCAGCCGCTCGAGGGCGCCCGGCGCGGCGTCATCTGGCACCCGCGCCACCACGACAACAGCAGCGGTTGGGGGCACTTGAGGCGCAGGCGACGGTTCTCGATCTCGAGGTGCAGATGAGCCGTGGAAGACGAGCCGCTGTTGCCCGTCCGCATGACGCGCTCCCCGGAGTGCACGCGTTCGTTCGCCCGTACGAGCGCCCGAGATCCGTGGCAGTAGGTGTAGCGGAACCCATCGAAGCCGTCGATGACGACCCCGGTTCCGCAAGCGCCGGAACCCAGCACCGCGACGACCTCTCCCGCCTGGACGCTGTAGCTCATGGTCCCGGGCGGGGTGTTGAAGTCCCAGGCGGGATGATCGTGGTGGGGGCGCGTGATGTTGTCGCGGTTCAACAGGGCGCGCGCGACCGGAAGCCGGTACGGCTCCATGCCCGGGCGGTCCCAGATCGAACCCGCCACGGCGGGCTCGCTGGAACTCAGCCACGCGCAGAACGCGACCGTGGTCGCCAGGATTGCCCTGGAAGTGAGACGGCTCTCGCCGACGTCCCGACGCATCCGAGGACGTTAGACGTCCGGACGTTCTCGGGCAAACCGGGGTCGACCCGACTACCTATGCTTTGCGGATGCAACTAGGACAGCGCTCGATTCCGCGCGCACGTCCTCGATTTGCCTTCCTGGCGGCGGTTGCGCTTGGTCTCTGCGTACTCGCTCTGCCGGCGACGGCCGGTCGCGAGACGTGCCTTGGCGAGCGCGCCACGATCGTGGGTCGGGGAGGTGCGGAGAGGCTCGAGGGCACGCGCGGCGACGACGTGATCGACGGCCGCGAGGGGGCGGATTACATCCTCGGCCGCGGTGGCGACGACCTCATTTGCGGGGGGGCCGGGGGTGACCACCTCGATGCGGGCGGCGGGCGGGACCGGTTGTCGGGAGAGCGCGGCGACGACTCGTTCGTCGGAGGGCACGGGACGCAAATGATGAGCGGTAAGGGGGGGAACGACACCTTCTTTCCGTCCGGAGGTATCGGTGGCCGCCTGATCGGTGGGGCGGGCCGCGACTGGCTGGCTTTCTCCGACCGCGACTGCGCGCGCGGCGTGACCGTGGACCTGACGGACGACCGGATCTCCTATTCCGCGTGCGCGGGGGGCTGGAGTCGCGGGCGGTGGACGGTGCGAGGCATCGAGCGAGTCGACGGGAGCCGCGGCGGAGACCTCCTGGTCGGATCGTCGAGACGCAATCTCTTGCTTGGTCAAGACGGCAAGGACGTTCTGCGCGGAAGGGCCGGCGGCGATCGTCTTCACGGCGGCGACGGTCGGGATCGCGCGCGCGGGGGCCCGGGCGTCGACAGGTGTCTGGCCGTCGAGAACCGATCTTCCTGCTGAAGAGAGTCCATCCTTCGCTTCCGGAAACCAAAGTAGAGCCCCCTTGGTGTACCCGGGGTAGGTAATCGCAGCGAATCAACGTGCGCCTGCGCGCCGGTGCTGCATGCTCTGTCAGCACATTCCATAGAGGGAGGTCCTACGCATGCCCAGGAAGTGGTTACTTGTCTTGCTCAGCGCGATGTTGGTGTTGGGAGCCGCCTGTGGTGGTGGCAACGGTGACGACGGCGGGACGGACGCCGGCGCGCAGACGGAAGAGAGCGAGACTCCCGAGACCGAGGAGACGGAAGGCACGGAGGAGGGCGGAGGTCTGACGATCACCGGCGTCGACTTCGCTTTTGACGCACCGGCGAGCGCGCCGGCCGGCAAGACCGAGATCACGTTTGCCAACGAAGGCAAGGAGCCACACGAGCTGATCATGGTCCCGCTCGCCGAGAACGCGCCCGACGTGACCGAGCTCATCAAGATGTCGCAGAAGGAAGCATCGAAGTTCTTTGCCGGCGAACCGACCAGTACAGAAGGTCCCATTTCGCCGGGCGAGACCAAGTCGTTGGAGGTGGAGCTTCAGCCGGGGACCTACGGTCTGGTCTGTTTCGTCGAGAGTAAGAAGGAGAAGAAGCCCCACGCCTTCCTAGGCATGGTCGGTCAGATGACCGT
>JALZCA010000156.1 GCA_030863285.1 Actinomycetota bacterium
TCCGCCTCGGAGCGTGGCCCCACCGGCACGACCGCAAGGGCAACAAGACAACGATCGATCAAGCGGTCGAGTACTTCCCGAGGCTCAAGGAGAGGTGGGGCCAACTCGCCGGGACGCTGTCGGGAGGCGAGCAGCAGATGCTTGCCATCGCGCGTGGCTTGATGGCGCGGCCCCGGCTGCTGTTGATCGACGAGGCCTCTCTCGGACTATCGCCGAAGCTGACGCAGACGGTGTTCGAGGTCGTCAAGCGCATCAACGAAGACGGGACGACCGTCTTCATGGTCGAGCAGAACGCAGGCGTCCTCGGCATCGCGGATCGCGCCTTCGTCATGGAGAAGGGACGCATCATCTACGAGGGGGCCGGCGAGCAGATCATGGACCACTCCGAGATCCGCCAGGCATACCTCGGGGCCCCCGCTTAGGTAACCGACCCAAACCCCCCAAATGGGTGCGGCGTCGTTGACATCGACGCGCGCGTTGAATGTAGTTGCGGTGGCGGCGAGTCGGGAGGATTAGATATGGAAGGTCGCAGCGCAGCGCGCCTAGCCCGGGCAGTCTTTCTAATCGGTTTGATCGCACTTCCCGTCTCGTCCGCAAGGGCGGCCTCCGCGGCCGCGCGCGTGCCGGCGGATTTCAACGGGGACGGGTACTCGGACCTCGCGGTAGGGACGCTGAACGACGACGGCGGGACGGTCGATGATGCAGGCTCGGTCAACGTCCTCTACGGGAGCGCGTCGGGTCTCTCCGCCGCCAACGACCAGCAGTGGCACCAGGACAGCCTGAACGTCTCCGACCAGGCTGAAGCCGGCGACGCGTTCGGAGCGAGCCTTGCCAGCGGTGACCTCAACGACGACGGCTACGCGGACCTAGCCGTTGGCGCACCCGGCGAAGACGTCCTCGTCGGAGCTACGACCGTCGAGGACGCCGGCGTCGTGCACGTGTTCTTCGGATCGCCCGACGGCCTCGTCGCGGCGGCCGGAAATCCTCTCACGCAGGGATCCGGCGACGTGCCGGGCGTGCCGGAGGCTGGGGACCTGTTCGGCGAGCAGTTGGCAGCCGGCAACCTGGACGACCACCCAAGAGCGGAGTTGGTCATCGCTGCCCCCTGGGAGGCGGTGAGCGGCGAAGACGGCACCGGAACGGTCACCATCCTGTTCAGCGACAACAGCGGGCTCTTCACGGCAGGATCCACGGTGTGGCATCAAGACCAGCCTCGCCTGCTCGATGACGGCGAGGAGAACGAGTTCTTCGGCTCCTCCCTGGCGATAGGAAACCTCGGAAAGACCCCCCACGGCGACCTCGTCATCGGTGTCGCACGGGAGAACGTCGACCTGGGAGAAGAGGGCGCCGTCCACGTCCTCTACGGGTCCGACAACGGCCCGAGGAAGAGGGGGCAGCGCTTCCTTCACGGCAACAATCGCGGCATCCCCGGCAAGGCTCAGTACGACAGCGCGTTCGGACAGAACCTGGAGATCGCCAACTTCGGGAAAAGCCGTCAGGGCGATCTCGCGATTGCGGCGCCTCGACGCCGCGTGGGTGGGGACATGCACGGCAGCGTCTACGTCCTTTACGGAACGCCGACCGGGGTGAGCACAGACGGCGCCGACATGTTCCACCAGGACACCCATGGCGTGCGGGGGGAAGTCGAGTTCGTGGACGTCGTGGGTGAGGGGTTCGGCCACGCGGTGACAGGAGCCGACCTCGGCGGTTCAAAGCACGCGGATCTCGCGGTGGGCGTCTACTACGAGTCGGTAGGCGACGTACCAGCCGCAGGCGCGTCTCACGTCCTGTTCGGATCGAAGAAGGGAGTGATTGCGAGAGGAGATTTGCTCCTAACGCAGACGCCTCCGGATGTGCCGACGGACGCCAGCCAGAATGATCAGTTCGGGTGGAGTCTTGCGCTGGCGAACTTCGGCCGGACCGAGCGAGCGGACCTTGCGGTTGCTTCCATCGGCGAAGATGTCAACGCTTTCGAGTCGGCAGGAGCGGTCACGATCTTCTACGGGCGCCCGACGGGACCCGATCCCAGCGTCGGCGAGCTGTGGAGCCAGGCTACGACGGACGTAGAGGGAGACGTGGAGGCATTCGATTTCTTCGGGACGGACCTCGAACCCTGAGGTCCACGAGAGGTGGCTCGACTAAGGCTCGCGCGGACGCAGCACGCAGAACTCGTTGCCTTCGGGGTCGGCCAGGACGACCCAGCTGACGTCCGGGCCCTGACCAACGTCGGCGTGCGATGCGCCTAGGGCGAGGATCCGCTCGACTTCCTCGTCCTGTTCGCGGTCGGTCGGGCTGACGTCGATGTGCAGCCGGTTCTTGACCGTCTTCTCCTCGGGCACGGTCACGAAGAGGATGCTGGGGCCGCTACCCTCCGGGCCGACGATCTCGACCTCGTCGCCCGTCGACTCCGTGATCTTGTAATCGAGCACCCCGCTCCAGAACTCGGCGAGGAGCTGCGGGTTCGAGCAGTCGATGCAGAGCTCGGTGAATGCGCTGGCCAAGGTCCCTCCTGTCTCGTCACGGTCGCTGACGGTCCGGCTTTATCTTCAAGATCACGCGCTCCGACGTGATCTCGTTCGCGTAGTCGTGGCCCTCGTACTTCCGACTTAGTTCGTCGATGTGACGGCGAGCGTCGTTTCCGAACACGATATCGGTCACGGTTCCGCGCACCTCCGCATAGCTATAGGGATTGTCCCGGTCGATGATCGCGACCGCCACACGAGGGTCGCGGCGCACGTGCTTGAACTTGGCGCGGTGCGCTTCGGTGTTGATGAGGACGTGCTCTTCATCGCAATCGACCCACATGACGTGCGTCATCGGCGCTCCGGATTTCGTCAGCGTCGTGAACGCGGCAAAGTTCGGACCCTTCGCCAGGCCCTTCACACGCTGGTTGAGGGTCATGGTCCCTCCCATCGGTAGGGGGCGGCGGCGGGTACCGGCCCTTTGGGGTCTATCCCCCGGCCGACCTGGACGAACCGTCGGGAGAAAAGGTACAATTCGGGCTCGCATTGCCGGGCAACCGAGGGGGAAACCATGGCACTCGCCTTCTGTTCTGCGTGCGGGCAGGAGATCTACCTGACCCGGGACGAGCAGGACGCGTGTCCTCACTGCGCCTCTGGATTGGCGGAGACCGAGGACACGATCAGGGTGCGCCTGCTGGGCACCGCCTGAGCCGGCCCCACCCGCCGAGTATGTGACGGTCCCTTAGGAGGGCCCGAGCGCGAGCGCGCTACGCCCCGCGGGATCGGTCAGGTCGACGTCGAGGCGCGGCTCGCCGGCGAGATCGTCCGCCGCGCTCACCGCCTCCGCGAGATCATCGGGATCGACCGCGCGCCCCCGCCGGATGAACCCCCGGCGGCCACCGGTCCTCAGGACGACGTAGTCGAATGCAGAGGCCTCCAGAATGGAGTTTTCCTCCGGCCGGGATTCATCGGTGACGTAGACGATGCGCGCCGCGCCGCCGGGCGCCAACCGGGCGCCTTGCAAGACCGCAGCGAGGACCTCCGCATCGTGCCCGCCGCGGGCCAGCACGACGATCGAGCGCGCGTGTTGAGCGGCGCGCTCCACGAGGTCGGGGTCGCGGCCGCTCCCCACCGCAACGTGGGCTCCCAAGGCCCGCCACACATCGCTCCGCCGCGCGTCGTCCTCGATCACGCCCACGACGTCTCCTTCGTCCAGCAATCGCCGCACGATCGCCGGGCCGCGCTCTTCGTCCAGGCCGATCAACAAGATGCTCATCCCCCGTCCCGGCCCCCGCTCACGTTCCCAGCACCTTTAGGACGTCTCGCTCGACGGTGAAGCGCGCGCGTCTGACGCGGTGAAGCGGCTCGCCGTCGACGTGGCGGCTGAAAGGCTCTTCGGCCGAGACCTCGAACGTCTCCAGATCCGAGCGATAGAAGGCGTCGGGATGATCCACGATGTCGCCGGACACCGCGACCCTCCATGCGTAGAGCGGAAGCGCCTCTAGGCGCATCGTCTTCAATGCGAAGACGTCGATGCCTCCTTCGAGTCGCACCTCCGGCGCGATGTTGACGGGACGTCCCACGAGATAAGCGTAGGGGCCGGCGTTCGACGCGATCGCCATCGCCACCTTCATGGTCCCGAAGGGGCCGGCGAGCTCGAGCGTCGGCTCGCGTCTGCGAAACGACCCGGTCAAGACGCGAAACGCGCTCCAATAAAAGAAGACCTCCCCGAACCGCCGTTTCGCCGGCACGTAGCGCTCCACTCGCTCGGCCGCCTCCGCATCGAACCCGCAGCCGGCCGAGAACGTGAAGTACCGATCGTTCATCTTTCCGAGAGGAACGCGCCGGGCGGGTCGATCGACGACGCGCTCGAGATGGTCGATTGCGTCCATCGGATCGAGGGGGATCCCGAGAGCGCGCGCGAACACGTTCATCGTGCCGCCGGGGATTATCGCGAGCGTCGCCTCGGTGCCGGCGAGCCCGTTCACCACCTCGTTGACGTGGCCGTCGCCGCCGAACGCCACGATCACATCCGCGCCCCCGCCGGCCATCTCGGCGGCCAGGCCGATGCCGGTATCCCGCGCCGTGGTCGAATAGGCGTCCACGGCGAAGCGCGATCTCAACTCGGAGACCACGTCCTTGCGAACCTCGTCGGAAAGACGCCCCGCGTTAGGGTTCACGATCACGGTCAGCTTCCTCTTCCCCCGGCGCGGCATGACGTGACGCTAAACCGGAGGGGACCGCCAGGCGACCCGACACGCGGACCCACAG
>JALZCA010000157.1 GCA_030863285.1 Actinomycetota bacterium
GCCCGCCCTAGGGCTAAGCGGTGCGGCGGCTTGAGGAGTCGTGCATGTGCACGACCTTCTTGGCCGTCGAGCGGCGGGGGAGGACGAACGTAAACGTCGACCCCTTGCCCCAGATCGAGTCCACCGAGATGTGGCCCCCGTGAACCCGAACGAGTTGAGCACAAAGGTAGAGCCCTACTCCGGTTCCGCCGTGGCGGCGGGTCGATGAGCTATCGAGCTGCTTGAAGCGCTCGAAGATGTGGGGGATGTCGGACGAGACGAGGCCGACGCCGTGGTCGACCACGTCGACTCGCAGCTCCTCGTCGTCCCCCGCGATCTTGACCGTGACCGGATCGGGAGCCTCGGAGTATTTCAACGCGTTCTCCACGAGATGGCGTAGGACCAGAGCGAGCTTGGTCTCGTCGATCGGCCATGTCACCGCGTGCTCCGACTCGACGATGACCTCTCGCTTGGGGAAGTCGCGGATGACGTCGTCGACGACGCTGTTGACGAGCGCGGAGACGTCGACTTGCTCGAGACGAAGCGACGCCTCGCGGGCCTCGATCTTCGATACGTAAAGAAGGTCCTCGATCAGACGCTCGAGGTGGTGCGCCTTGTCGTCGATCGTCTGAAGCGCTTCCTGGGCCTCCTCGGCCGACGCCGAACCGATGCGCCGCATGAGCGTCCGGGCGAAGCCTTTGACGATCGTCAGCGGGGTGCGCAGCTCGTGTCCGACCATGGCGACGAAGTCCCGTTGCCGTTGGGCGTTCTCGCGCTCGGTTGTGACGTCGTCCATGATCAAGACGCGGCCCGTCGGCCCCCCCGGGACCTGCATGTCGGTGACGCGCACCTTGAAGACCCGCGGAGGGTTGCCGACGATGACCTCTTGCTGAACGTCGCCGCTGGTGCTCAGCAGCTCCTCGATCTCCGGGTGGTTGAGGTTGCTTCCGGCCATCCCGCCGGTGGCGAACGAGGCCGTGATGCTGAAGAGGTTCTCGGCGGCGGCGTTGATGGCGATGATCATGCCGCGGTCGTCCACCAGGACGATCGGGTGGGGGACCGTCCGGATGATCGACGACATCTCGGACTCCTTGCGCTCCACGACCTGGTGCATCTCGGCGGCGCCGATGGCACTCGAGCACTGCTGTCCGAACGCGCGCAGCAGTTCTTCACGATCCTGGATGAGGTCGGGATGGGCGTCGACTACGAGGACGCCCTTGGTGCCGCGCGGCGAGCGAAGGCCCACGGCGAAGAGGCACTCTCCGCGCTCCTTATTAGAGACGCGCGTCACCTCGACGTTCTCGACTGCGTAAAGAACCTGGGGGTCGCCGACGAGCTCGCCTATGCGCGCCTTGTCGATGCCGCGGAAGACGCCGCGCTCCATCGCCTTGCTCTCGGCGTCGAACAAGCATGCGAAGCCATTAGAGCTTCCGGAAAGGCGCGAGCCACCGTCGAGCACCTTCTGCAACAGTTCCTCGAGGTTCAGCGTGCCCAGCAAGCCCTTGTTCGAGTCGACCAGGGCCATGAGGTCCGACGACCGTTGTTCGGCGCTCTCGTGGAGCCGGGCCCGGTTGATGAGGCCGGCCGCTTGGTCGGCGAACATCTGCGCCACGCGCAAGTCGGTGTCGGTGAACTCGGCGCGGTCGTTTGCCGCCGCGAGGCTCAAGACCCCAACCGCCTCGCCGCGCACCCTCAGGGGAACCACGATGCTCGAGGTAATCGGCTTGGACTTTGGGATGAAGTTGAAGAAGGCCTCGCCGTCGACGCGACCGAGAAGAAGGGGCTTTCCCGTTGCCAGGACACGCCCCGCGATGCTCTCCCCAACCGGCAGGCGCAGCTCGGTGTCCGCCTCGGGAGGAAGGCCCCAGGACGCCGTCATGACCAGCGTCGTGCCGGGGTCGTCGAGCAGCATGATCGAGCCCTGCTCGGCGTCGAGGAGATCGACGGCCACGTGAACCATCGAGCGCACCGCGTTGGGCAGTGGGATGGCGGACGAAGCGATCTCGTTGACCTTCAGGGTGGCCTCGAAGGCCTCCTTCCAACGATCGGAAGTAGCCGGGAGAGCGCCCAGTGAGCCGGTGGCCTCCGTACGGGGCCGCGCCGAGAAGATACCCATGGTTCTTCATCGGCCGATTGCTCTCATTCTTTGAGTTCGGGGCGCTGCTGGTTTTTCTCCCGCGATGGCCTAAACCCTCCCACCCCTCGGCCGATAGAGAAGGCGTAAGTGCCAATCATTCACTCGAGAGGGTTCGAAGTGACCACGATCAAAGCGACGTGCCCGGACTGCGGAGAGGTCGACCTCACGGCCGACGACATCCTCCTGCGGATCGGGCCCAGCAAGGCGGTCAACACCTACGGCTTCTCGTGCCCCGACTGCGGCGACTTCGTCCAGAAGGCGGCCGACGAGCGTGTCGTGCGCCTGCTCCTCTCGGGTGGAGTCGTCCCGGTGCCGGTCCACGTCCCCGCCGAGGCGCTCGAGGCCCACGAAGGCCCCGTCATCACGCACGACGATCTCCTCGACTTCCACGTGCTGCTCAAGTCGGACGACTGGTTCGAGCAGCTCGTAGGCCACCGCAGCGTCTAGCGGTTCCCCGCAGGACCCAAGAGACCTTTCCTTCTGCGCGTCGAATCGCTCACTTTTCGATCGATCTGACGCCGGCGCGTTCCTCCGCACCTCATCCGAGCGCCCTGGGGCGCAACTTAGACTGACTGCATGCCAGAGATCGGACCTATGGAGATCCTCGTGGTCGCCGTGGTCGCCCTCATCGTGTTCGGCCCCGAGAAGCTCCCGGAGATGGCGCGCAAGGTCGGCAACTTCGCCCGCGACATCCGGAGGATGTCGGAGGACATCCGCTCCGAGTACACCGGGATCATGGACGACGAGGACGACGACGATCCCTTCTTCCCCGAGGACGAGTCCAAGACGAAGGCCTCCAAGGCCGACGAGGACGAGCACGACGAGCACGAGGAGCGCGCCAAGACGCAGCCGACACGGCGCACGGGTCCGGCGGACGGTTCAAGCGAGAAGGCCGAGCCCGAGGGCACACGAAAGGCGAGCGGGGACACCCAGCAGGAGACGCAGTCGGGGAGCAATGGCTCGGGACCCCAGGCGCTTCCGTCGGCCGAGGCCCCCGCGTCCGCAGCCAAGGAAGACGATTAGGTCGTGGCGGACGCGAACACCCTCAAGCGTCGGAACCGCCTGAACCCGTTCGCCCGCCGCAGGGCGCGGCGCCAGCGCAAGACGACCATGACGATGGTCGGTCACCTCTCCGAGCTACGGACGAGGCTGATCTGGTCCGCGATTGCCTTCTTGCTGATCTCGATAGCGGTGTTCATCTTCTACGAGCCGATAGCGGACTTCATTCGGGAGCCGCTGTGCCAGAACAAGCACCTGCTCGAGAATCGGAACTGCGAGTTGAACACGCTGAGGGTCACGGGGGGATTCAACTTCCGCTTGAAGATCACCGCGCTCGTCGGCATCGGCCTGTCCTCGCCGGTGTGGCTCTACCAGATCTACGCGTTCATCGTCCCGGCGTTGACGCAAAAAGAGAAGCGCTACGCGATCCCGTTCCTCCTCTCGGCCGTGATCCTGTTCTTGGTGGGAGCGACGCTCGCGTACATCACGCTTCCGACCGGCCTGCGGGTGCTGTTCGAGCTCGGGGGCGAGGCCGTGAACCCTCTTGTGGGGGCCGAGGAATACCTCGACTTCGTCGGCTTCCTGTTGCTCGGTTTCGGCCTCATGTTCGAGATGCCGCTCGTGCTCGTGTTCCTCGGGCTTGCGGGAGTCATAACGACAAAGCAGCTGCGCAGACAACGGCGCGTGGCGATCGTCGTGATCTTCATCCTCGCTGCGGTCGTCACGCCGAGCCAGGATCCCTACACGATGAGCG
>JALZCA010000176.1 GCA_030863285.1 Actinomycetota bacterium
GTCTAGCCCCGTTCGGAACGCACGTGTGCTTTGTTAGGGTCGCCGCGGATGGCGATCAAGGGCAAGAAGAAGTCACAGAAGCGCGGGAGCCAGGCGCGCCGTCGCCCGGCCGCGCCTCCGCGACCGGCGGTAGCGCCTCGCCGCACCGCGTGGTACCGGTCGCAGACGGGCATCGCGATCCTCGGCATCCTTGCACTCGCCATCATCACGGTCGTCGTCCTACGAGTACAGAGCGCTCGCGAAGCAAGCGAGGAACTCGAGCGGCGCCAGGATGCGCTCGACACCTATACCGACCAGGTGAGGACGGTGCTTCAATCCCTACGTCCCGCCGCCGCTGGGATGGCGACGGCACCCCCGGCCCTCGAGGAGCCCGAGCTGGCGGAGGAGCTCGAGAAGAACGCAGCCGACTGGACCAAGCGGATCGAGGAAGCGCAGACGCAGCTCGGCGGCGCGGCGCCGTCGGGACGCGTGATCGAGCTCGAGCCGTCCGTCCAGAACATCAACAACCTCTACGCGCAGTCGATCAGCATGTATCTCACTGCAGCGCGGACATACCAGCTCGCGGCGACCCTGGATGGGACCGCTCAAGCCGACGCCCTTGCGAGCGCGACCGCCCAGCGGGGTCAGGCGAGCGCGGTGTGGACCGAGGCGACCGCCTTGCTGGACAAGCGACGTTCCAGCGCAGAGATCGATCCGTCGGGCTTGACCGCGCCGGATGCTCCGGCCGCCGGCGAGACGGCCCCCGGGACGATGCCCGGCCCGCTCCCAAGCGGCTTCCCAACCGAAGAGCTGCCTCCCGAGGGCGAGATCCCTCCCGGTGAAGGCGGAGGCGGAGGAGACGGTGGAGGACAAGGCGGCGGCGGGAACTAACGACGCGCCGCACCCCGACGTCGAGCAGTTCGAGCACTCCTACGGCTTTCCCTTCGACGACTTCCAACTGCATGCGTGTCGCGCGCTCGCCGAAGGATCGTCGGTCCTGGTCGCGGCCCCCACGGGGGCCGGCAAGACCGTCGTGGGCGAGTTCGCCGCGTGGCTCGCGCTGCATGGAGGCGGCAAGACCTTCTACACAACGCCGATAAAGGCGCTGTCGAACCAGAAATACGCGGACTTCGTCGCGCTTCACGGGCCCGCGAACGTAGGGCTGCTCACCGGTGACAACTCGGTCAACGGCGACGCTCCGATCGTCGTCATGACGACCGAGGTGCTCCGCAACATGATCTACGAGGACTCGCCGACGCTCGACGACCTGCGCTACGTCGTGCTCGACGAGGTCCACTATCTCCAGGACCGCTACCGAGGGGCCGTATGGGAGGAGGTCCTGATCCACCTGCCCGTGGACGTGCTCGCGGTCTCGCTGTCGGCGACGGTTTCGAACGCGGAGGAGTTCGCGGAGTGGCTGCAGACGCTGCGCGGACGCACCGAGGTCATCATCGAAGAGACGCGGCCCGTCGAGATACGCCACTGGTATTTCGCCGGTGACGAGCTGCTCCCGATGTTCGTAAAGGGCGAGCGCGGGGACGCGCTGCCGAACCCCCGCGGACGCGACTTCGACCATCGTCGACGCAAGTCCACCGGTCGCCCGCAGCGCGGCGGTCGCCGGCCGCGTCGTCGTCCACAGATCCCGCGCCGCACCGACGTTATCGACCGTCTCGACGCGGAGGACATGCTTCCGGCGATCTACTTCATCTTCTCGCGCCGCGGTTGTGACGACGCCGTGCGTCGCGCCCTGATGGAGAACCTTCGCCTTACTACGCCCGCCGAGGCAGGCGAGATCGTCGCTTACGCACAAGAGCGCGTCGCGGATCTCTCTGTGGCCGAGCTCGGGGTCCTCGGCTACGACGAGTGGGTCGAGGGCTTGCGGCGGGGGATCGCCGCGCACCACGCCGGGATGATCCCGCCGTTCAAGGAGACGGTCGAGGAGCTGTTCAAGCGGGGGCTCGTCAAGGTGGTCTTCGCGACCGAGACGCTCGCGCTCGGGATCAACATGCCGGCGCGCTCGGTCGCGATCGAGAACCTAACCAAGTTCACCGGAGAAGCACACGAGCTGATGACGCCGGGTCAGTACACGCAACTGTCGGGGCGCGCGGGGCGCAGAGGCATCGACGAGCTGGGTCATTCCATCGTCTTGCTGCAGCGCTTCACCCCCTTCGACACGATCACGCGCCTCGCCTCGACGCGCACCTACCCGCTGCAGTCGTCGTTCCAGCCCTCCTACAACATGGCGGTCAACCTCGTGCGCAACTACGAGCGAGAGGAGGCCGGCCACCTCGTGAACTCGTCGTTCGCGCAGTTCCAGGCCGACCGCGACGTCGTCCAACTCGAGAAGACCCGGGAACGTAGCGAGGCGTACCTGGCGTCGTACCGCGAGCGCATGTCGTGCGACCTCGGCGACGTAGGGGAGTACAAGGACCTTGTCGACAGGCTGCGCGATGCGGAGAAGCGCCACGACCAGCGCAGTGGGCGGAGCCTGACGATCGCCACGCGCGAGAAGATGCAGGCGCTGCGACCCGGCGACGTCTTGAACATCCCGTCCGGGAAGCGGCGCGGGAGCTACGCGGTCGTAAGCGTTTCGACTACCGGGCGCGAGCGGACTCCGCGGGTGACCGCGGTCTCGGAAGACCGTTCCACGGTGCGTTTCGCGCCGGCCGACTTCAACGCGCCGCCGCGCGCGGTCGGTCACCTCCGGCTCCCGCGCGACTTCGACGTTCGCAGTAGCCGATCTCGAAGGGATCTCGCGCGCCGTTTGAGCGACTTCGACCCGGCCGCGCAGGCGCCGGGGGATGGGGTAGCCAAAGAGCCCAAGGAGCTCAGGGCGTTGCGACGAGCGGTCCAGGCCCACCCGGTGCACAAATGCCCGGATTTGTCTCGTCACCTCCACTACGCGGATCGCGCAAGGCGCCTCGAGCGAGAGGTGCGAGGGCTCAATCGACGGATCAACCGACGGACCGAGACGCTGGCGCGCCGGTTCGAGCTGGTGCTCAAAGTGCTCGAGGACTTCGGCTATGTGAAGGATTGGACGCTTACCGAGAAGGGCGAGTTGCTGACGAGCGTTTACAACGAATCCGATTTGCTCGTGGTCGAGGCGCTCGAGGAGCGTCTCTTCGACGGGCTCGAACCGGCGGAGCTAGCGGGGCTCATGTCGACGCTCGTCTACGAGACGCGGGGGCCCGAGACCGAGGTCGCGGTCTACATGCCGACGAAGGCGATGGGCGAAGGGTGGCGACGCCTCAGCCGGCTGTGGAGGAAGATCAACCGGGACGAGCAGCAACGAGGTGTCGAGCTCACCCGCGAGCCGGACCCGGGTTTCGCCGAGCGCGCTTACCTGTGGGCCAAGGGCCTCGACCTCGAGGAGGTCCTCGAGGAAGACGACGCCGCCGGTGACTTCGTTCGATCGGTCAAGCAGCTGGTCGACCTGCTGCGCCAGATCGAGGACATCTACCGCCAAGACGCTCTCGCCGAAGCCGTGCGAGCCGCGATCGCGGGCCTTCACCGCAGCATCGTGTCGTACTCGTCGGTCGAGATCTGACGGCGCTCGCGGGGCGGGCGTGGGAGGATTCCCCACATGAACGACGTCTTCATCATCGACGGGGTCCGGACGCCGATGGGCAGGTTCGCCGGCGCACTGGCCGACGTGAGGCCGGACGACATGGCCGCGCACGTCATCGCCGAGATCGTCAAGCGCAACGCGGTGCCGGGCGAAGCGGTTGACGACGTCTTGTGGGGGGCCGCGAATCAGGCGGGCGAGGACAATCGCAACGTCGCGCGCATGGCCGCTCTGCTCGCCGGACTCCCGGTCGAGGTCCCCGGCGCGACTGTGAACCGCCTCTGCGGCTCGGGTCTCGAGGCCGTGAACTCCGGATACCGAGAGATCCGTGCGGAGGAGGGCGACGTCGTCCTCGCGGGAGGGTCCGAGTCGATGACGCGTGCCCCGTTCGTCATGGCGAAGGCCGCGAGCGCGTGGGATCGGCGTCATCAGGTCCACGACACGACACTCGGCTGGCGCTTTCTCAATCCGAAGATGAAGGAGAAGTTCGGCGACCACCAGATGGGCGAAACCGCCGAGCTCGTAGCCGAGCAGCTCGACATCTCGCGCGAGGACCAGGACGCGTTCGCTCTCGAGAGCCATCGGCGCGCGGTCGAGGCGCGCGAGGAAGGCCGGTTCAAGGACGAGATCGTTCCCGTGGAGATCCCTCAACGCAAGGGCGATCCGGTGGTCGTCGACGCCGACGAGCCCCCGCGTCCCGACACCTCGATCGAGAAACTGGCGCGGCTCAAGCCAGCCTTCGTCGAGGGTGGGAGCGTCACCGCGGGCAATTCCGCGGGGATCAACGACGGCGCCTCGTGTCTCCTCCTCGCGTCGCGCAGCGCGGCCGAGGAGCGAGGTTGGGAACCGATGGCGCGCCTCGTCACCTCGGCGGTCGCCGGCGTCGAGCCGCGCGTGATGGGGCTCGGCCCGATCTACGCGACCCGCAGGGCGCTGGGGCGCGCGGGGTTGTCGGTCGACGACCTCGACCTCGTCGAGCTCAACGAGGCGTTCGCCGCGCAGTCCCTCGCCTGCATACGTGAACTGGGTCTCGATCCCGAAAAGGTCAACGTCAACGGCGGCGCGATCGCCCTCGGACATCCGCTGGGTTGCTCGGGCGCGCGCATCCTGACCACGCTCGTGCACGAGATGGCTCGCCGCGATGCCCGCTACGGCCTCGCCACCATGTGCATCGGTGTGGGCCAGGGCATCGCCACCATCGTCGAGCGGGTTTGACCGCGACAGAACGGCTCGCCGACCGCCTCGATCCGGCGATCGTCGACGACAAACCCACCGCGGCCCCCCGCGACCTGCGGCCGACCGCGCTGATCCGCCGCCGCCAAGGCGATCCTTCGCCTTTCGACGGGGCGATCGTTCGGCCGCGGGAGCCATCGGAGGTCGCCCAGATACTGGTGTGGGCGCGGGAGTCCGCCACGCCCGTCGTTCCCTTCGGGGCCGGGTCCGGGGTCTGCGGCGCGATAGCGCCGGATCGAGGGATCGTGCTCGATCTCCGCGCCATGAACGAGATCGTCGACTTCGACGACAAGTCGCGCCTCGTCAGAGTCCAAGCGGGAGTGACCGGCCCCCAGCTGACCGCGTTCCTCGACGAGCGAGGGTTCATGCTCGGCCACGAGCCCCAGTCGATCGCGATCTCCACGGTGGGCGGCTGGCTCGCCACGAGGGCCTGCGGGCAACTCTCGGCCAAGTACGGAGGGATCGAGGAACGAGTGGCCGGCTTGGAGGCCGTACTGCCGAACGGCACGGTGGTGCGGTCGAAGATCGTGCCGCGCCGGGCCGCGGGACCCGACGTCGCCTCTCTCATGCTGGGGTCGGAGGGAACGCTCGGCGTGATCACGCAGGCGACGTTGCGCGTCTTTCCGCGTCCCGATGTGCGCGCCGATCGCTGCATGCTGTTCGACCACATGGCCGACGGGGTGCAAGCGTGCCGCAAGGTCGCCCAATCGGATCTCGAACCCACGGTCGTGCGGCTGTACGACCGCGAGGACACGTTCTTGTTCATGCGCCGCGAAAACGATCCTCCCGAGGGAAACGTCCTCTTGCTGTCCTTCGACGGCCGCGACGCGGAGGCGCGCGCCGATGAGGCCGTCGATCTGGCAGGAGGCAGATCGCTCGAGCCGCGCTTCGTCGAACATTGGTGGGCCCACCGCAACGACGCGGTCGAGGAGTTCGCCTCGGTCATGCGCGGCGAGGGATTACTCGGCCCCCACGGGGTCGTCGACACGATGGAGGTATCGGGGACCTGGAGCGTCCTGCGCGATCTTTATCACTCCATGAAACAGGCGCTGACGCCGCTGGCCGACTTCACGGGATGTCACCTCTCGCACGTCTATCCCGACGGCGCGTGCCTGTACTTCACGCTGGCCGCGGCGACGCCCGACGACGAGGCCGCTCTCGCGGCCAACGAGCGGTGGTGGGATGTCGGTATGCGCGCCTGTCTCGACGCGGGCGGCTCTATAAGTCACCACCACGGGATAGGGCGCTTGAAGGCTCCGTGGCTCGAAGAGGAACTGGGCGGCTGGTACCAGGTGCTCGTCGCGGTCAAGCGGGCGGTCGATCCCGAGGGGATCATGAACCCGGGCGCGCTCGGCTTATGACCTCCCCGCTCGGCCCCCTCACGATCATCTGCAACGTGCGCTCGGGCAGGGGCGGCGTCGCGAAGGCGCTGCCCGAGGTCGAAGCCGAGCTACGCAAGCGAGACCTCGAGTACAAGATCCTCCGCACGGAGCGCGCCGGCCACGCCATCGAACTCGCCCGCGACGCCTTACGAGACGGCTCGAAGTTCTTGGCCGCCATGGGCGGAGACGGCACCGTCCACGAGGTCGTCAACGGGATGATCGAGGACGACAAGCCGATCGATCCCGAAGCCGTCTTCGGGGTCGTCGCGGCCGGCACGGGATCCGACTTCATCAAGACCTTCGGCATCCCGGCCACTCCGAGCCATGCGGTCGCTCATCTCGACGGCGACGAGTCGTTTCCCATCGACATCGGCAAGATCACGTTGCAAAAAGATGGCCGAGAGATCGTGAGGTACTTCGCCAACATCGCAGAGGTTGGTTTGGGAGCATCGGTCGTCGAACGTGCCGTGCGGCTTCCGCGCTGGCTAGGCCCCACGGTGTACTTCTTCGCCTTCTGGCTGACGATTCGCAAGCACCGCTTCGCGCAGGTGACGGTCGACCTCGTCGACCGCAAGTACGAGGGGCCGATGAATAACCTCGTCGTCGCCAATGGTCAGTTCTTTGGAGGCGGGATGAAGGTGGCCCCCAAGGCGGCCCCCACCGACGGCGTCTTCGACATCCAGATCGAGCACGCGCGCAAGAAAGAGGCGATCGCCCTCATGCCCAAGGTCTACAAGGGCGAGCACGTCCCGCATCCCGACATCGAGGAATCGAAGCGAGTGCGAGTGTCGGTAACCGCAGACCGGCCGCTGCTCGTCGAGGCAGACGGAGAGGTGCTGGGCGAGAGCCCGGCGTCGTTCGAGCTCCTGCGCGATCTGCTGCGATTGAAGGTGTGACCCGGGCCACTTTCCAGCGGGGGCGTTGGAAGGGACCAACGTGCCCAAAGTACGTGGTCGCGTTGGTTGCAGTGGTCGCGCTGGTTGCAGTGGTCGCGCTGGTTGCAGTGGTTGCTCGCGACCGCGTTCACCTGGTGCACCACTCAGGTCTGGAACCGATCCCCCAACCC
>JALZCA010000181.1 GCA_030863285.1 Actinomycetota bacterium
CCTGACGCGGACGATGGCCACGCCGCCGGTCAGCTTGGCCAGCCGTTCGCTGAACTTCTCCTTGTCGTATTCGCTCTCGGTCTGCTCCATCTGCGCCCGGATCTGGGCGATCCGCTTCTGGATGTCCGGCTTCTTGCCGGCCCCGCCGATGAGGGTCGTGCTCTCCTTCTCGACCCGGACGGTGCCGGCCTGGCCGAGCTGGTCGATCGACACGTTCTCCAGCTTCAGCCCGAGGTCCTCGCTGATGAACTGCCCGCCGGTCAGCACCGCGATGTCGCCGAGCATCGCCTTACGGCGGTCGCCGAAGCCGGGAGCCTTCACCGCAGCGGCCTTGAAGGTCCCCCGAATCTTGTTGACCACGAGCGTGGCGAGCGCTTCACCCTCGACGTCCTCGGCGACGATCAGAAGCGGCTTGCCCGCCTGCATGACCTTCTCGAGGACCGGGAGCAGGTCCTTGACCGCCGAGATCTTCTGGTTGGCGATCAGGATGTAGGGGTCGTCGAGGACGGCCTCCATGCGCTCTGCGTCGGTGATGAAGTAGGGCGAGATGTAGCCCTTGTCGAAGCGCATACCTTCGACCAGCTCGAGCTCGAGCCCGAAGGTGTTGGACTCCTCGACGGTGATGACCCCGTCCTTGCCGACCTTGTCCATGGCCTCGGCGATGGTCTCGCCGATCTCGGGGTCGTTGTTCGCGGAGATCGAGGCGACCTGGGCGATCTGGTCGCGGCCCTCGACGTCACGCGACGCTCCCTTGATCGCTTCCACGGCCACGTCGACGGCCTTCTCGATCCCGCGCTTCAGGGCGATCGGGTTCGCTCCCGCGGCGACGTTGCGGAGACCCTCGCGCACCATCGCCTGGGCGAGCACCGTCGCGGTGGTCGTGCCGTCACCGGCCACGTCGTCGGTCTTCTTGGCGACCTCTTTGACGAGCTCGGCGCCGATCTTCTCGTAGGGGTCCTCGAGCTCGATCTCCTTCGCGATCGAGACGCCGTCGTTGGTGATCGTCGGCGCCCCCCACTTCTTCTCGAGCACGACGTTGCGCCCCTTCGGGCCGAGCGTGACCTTGACCGCGTCCGCGAGCTGGTTCATGCCCTTCTCGAGGGCGCGCCGGGCCTCCTCGTTGAACGAAAGGGTCTTCGGCATGGGCTACCTCCTTGGCTGGGTTCTCTTAGCACTCTAGCCTTCTGAGTGCTAAAGATACCGCCGCAGCAAGCGGGCCCGCAAGTCGCTCCGCTTCGCGGCGGAGAGCGGGACTTCGCCGGCCGCCGCCACCTCCCGGACGGGGGAGCCTGACCCCCCGTTCAAGTGAATGACTAGTCCTGCCGAACTAGCCCGCAAGCCGTCATCCGGGACGCCGCGGGGCGTGGCGGCCTCAAGGGCGGACCTATCGGAAGGACGGACATGAACTCACGGGCCGGCGGCGCGCCTCGGCTTCTCGAAATGGGCTCGGGCGAACGAAGGCTCCTACGGATGATCGCGGTCGCCGTGGCCTCGGCGCTGATGGTGGCAGGTGGTCCACTCGCCGGACCTGCGGGTGCGCAGGTCCAACCGGCAGACGTCTATATCGCGTCGATCACAGACTCTCCGGACCCGGTTGCGCCCGGCGGCACGTTGACCTACGTGACGACTGTCGCGAACAGCGGGCCTGCGAAGGCGAACAACGTCACGTTCTCCCACACGCTTCCGACCGGTGTGACGTTCAACTCGATGACGGTAGCGCCGCCCGGGCGCGGCGCGCCGCCGAGCTGCTCTTCCACTCCCTGCAACCTCCGCTCGATCGACGCGGGGGAACAGGCGACGGTGACGGTGGTCGTGACCGTCTCTTCTGCGCTCAGTCGCGGGTCGACCTTGAGTTACGCCGCGTCCGTAACGACGACCGATCCAGAGTCGAATGAATCGAACAACGCTGGAAGCACCTCCACGACCGTGTTCTCCAACGTACGTCCGACCTGCGCCGCCCGCACCCTCACCACCGATGAGGACGTCACCTCGTCGGTCGCCCCGAGCTGCAGCGACGTCGACGGCGACACGCTCACCTACAGCATCGTCTCCCAGGGAACGAAGGGGACTGCCTCGGTCGTGGCCGGGCAGCTGTCCTACAACCCGGCTCTGAACCAGACCGGCTCGGACTCCTTTACCTATCGCGCCCACGACGGCACCGCCTACAGCGACGCGGCCACCGTCACGGTCACGATCACTGCCGTAAACGACCCGCCGGTCTGCTCCAACACCTCGATCACCACAAACGAGGACACCGCGGGCCAAGCCGCTCCGGTCTGCAGCGACATCGACAGCCCGGTCTCATCGCTGACCTACAGCGTCAACGTCGCCTCTGCCACCAAGGGGACCCCGTCGGTGACAGACGGAGGTGAGCTCCGCTACACCCCCAACCCGAATGCGACCGGCTCGGATTCCTTTACCTACACAGCACAAGACGCTTCCGGCGCCACCAGCGTGGCCGCGACCGTCGGCGTCACCATCAACGGCGTAAACGACCCGCCGACCTGCGCCGCCCGCACCCTCACCACCGATGAGGACGTCACCTCGTCGGTCGCCCCGAGCTGCAGCGACGTCGACGGCGACACGCTCACCTACAGCATCGTCTCGCAGGGAACGAAGGGGACCG